>NZ_BAAFHD010000006.1:0-266733 GCF_054665095.1 Acidisoma sp. C75 | reverse complement strand
CCGCGTGATAATCGACCGCCTCTAACCCGATCACGCTCGCGCCCCGCCAAACCGAAGCCCCGTGCTCACGCCGCGACGCTTACGCTGGCGGCAGGAGGCCCCACAGTTAGGCAACAGGGCCGGTCTGGACTTGCTTCGAGAAAGTCGAGAGCCCCTGATGCACTGCAAGCAGTGCCCTGGGCATGAAGAAGAAGCAATTCCAGGAAATCATATAGTTAAGGGCGATACTGAGGCTAACCAGCAATTTCCAGGAACCCCAGCCAACCGCAGGAGCGGTAAGAGCGGCCTCGCTTCCTTATCAGCAACGCGCCGCAAGATGCGGGTGGGCGGCCGCGGCTAGGCCCAACGCGCGGAACGGGATTGCAAAGTTCCGGCCGGTGCCCTCTGCTGGCAGCCCTCGCTATCTTCCCTCTTTCGATCGGGTTCGCGATGGACAGCAAAAGCCAGCCTATCGTCATGATCTCGGGCGCGAGCCGGGGCATCGGCGCCGCCATCGCCGCCCGGCTGGCCTCTGCCGGCTGGACGCTCTCGCTCGGCGTGCGGAGCCCGCTACCCGGCGCGCATTTCACCACCCCCTATGACGCGACTGAGCCGGGCGCCGAGGAAGCCTGGGTGGCGGCAACCCTCGCCCGCTTCGGCCGGATTGACGCGATCGTCTGCAATGCCGGCATCCTGGTCGCCAAATCGGCGATCGAGGCCACCGATGCGGAGATGGAGGCAATGCTGCGGGTGAACCTGCTGGCACCGCGGCGCCTAGCCCGCGCCGCCTGGCCGCACCTTGCTGCAAGCGGCCGTGGCCGCATCGTCATCCTCTCCTCCCTCTCCGGGCTGCGCGTGGCATCGGCCGATTTCGGCGCCTATGCGATCAGCAAATTCGCGGCCACCGCGCTCGCGCATGCGCTGCGGCATGCCGGCTGGCCGCTCGGCATTCGGGCGACCGCGGTCTGCCCCGGCTTCGTCGCGACCGAGATGGCCACCGCCGCCACCGACACCCCGCCCGCGGAGATGACGCAACCGGGGGAGGTCGCGCGGCTGGTGGAACTTGCGCTCGACCTGCCGAACAATGCGAGCCTTGCCGAGATCGCCGTGAACTGGCGCCCGGATAGCGCCTATTAGGGTCGAGCCTTTGCCGTTGCGGCCTCCGCCCGCTTTTCCCCGTCGAGGCCGAGCGTTTCCGGCTGATGGATGCGGCGGAGCTTGCGCACGATCCTGACGAGGCTGCGCTGCTCCGCCGGGTTCAGCACCGAAAAGAAAGTCTCGTCATAGGTTTTCGCGATACGGATGTAGCGCTTCACCTCAGCGACGCCGCGGCGGGTCAATACCAGCCGATGCCGTCGGCGCTCCGCCGGGTCCGGCTCCCGCACCAGCAAGCCTGATTGTTCCAGCTGATCAACGATTCGCACCATCGCCGCCCGATCCTTGTGCTGCACGCGGCCCGCTTCGCTTTGGCTGATGCCGGGATTGGCGGAGACGAGCAGCAAGGTGGTGAGCTTGCCGGTACCGGTCGCCGCATCGGTATCGGCAAAAGCCTCGCTATAGGCTCGGTTGATCGAATGGCTCAGCATCCGCAGCTGGAAGCTGAGCAGACTGGTCAGCACCGTAATATCCGGGCTGGTGCGAACCGGCATCGCGGCCTCTCCCCATTCATTGGCAATTTTCACAAAAGCGCAATTTGCCGATTGCTGTCCAGAACAACAATCGTCTAAGCTTTGGCATCGGCCTCTCTGGCACGATCCTTGCGTTGCGTGACTCGCATTTGCATGACTTGCGTTTGCATGGCCTGTGTTTGCATGGCTTGCCTTTGCCCTGATGGTGCAACGAAGACGGAGGGATAAGGCGCGTGGTGGATGTCGTCATCATCGGTGCGGGCATCAGCGGTGCCGCCGCTGCCTATGAACTGGCGAGCGCCGGTCTTTCGGTAACGGTGCTGGATCGCTGGGGCCCGGCGGCGATGGCGAGCGGCTGGACATTGGCGGGTATCCGCCAGCTTGGGCGCGACCCCGCGGAGCTGCCGCTCGCGCAAGCGGCGATCGCCGACTGGCCTGATCTCGACAGGAAACTTGGCGCGCCGACGCAGTATCGGCAGCAGGGCAATTTGCGCCTTGCGCGCAGCGAGGCCGATCTCGCGCAACTCTCCGACATGGTCGCCGCACAGCAGCGCGCGGGGCTTGTGGCCGAAATGCTGGATGCCGCCGCGCTGCGCAAGCTGGCGCCCGCCCTCGCCCCTTCCCTGCCCGGCGCCGCCTACTGCGCGAGCGATGGCCACGCCGATCCGCGCGCCAGCGTGCAGGCGTTTCTATCCGCCGCCGAACGGGCCGGCGCGGTTTTGCGCTTCGGCGAGGCGGTGCGCGCGATCGAGGTTGCCGAAGACCGCGTGACGGGAGTGACGACGGAGCTTGGCCGTATCGCCTGCGGCCGCGTGGTGCTGGCCGCCGGCGTGCTCAGCAACCAGTTGCTCGAACCGCTCGGCCTCGCGATCCCAATGGTGACGCGCGCCGTCACGGTTCTGCGCAGCGCGCCGGTGCCGTCGAAACTCGCGCAAGTCATCGGCGTTGTCGATGCAAGCTGCGCGGGGCGGCAGGAAAGCGATGGCCGCTTTCGCTTCACGAGCGGCAGCGGCCCCTGGGCCGGGCAGATGGACTGGCCGGCCGAGGATCGGCCCGCGGGCCTGGCCCGGCCGGGCCCGCAACTCCTCCCCTCGCTCGGTGAAATCCTTCGCGTGGCAAAGCTTTTCGGCGCGCTGGTGCCCGCGGCGCTGGAGGCACCTCTGGCCGAAAGCTGGATCGGCCTGGTTGATATGACACCGGATGCGCTACCGGTGATCGAGGCCGCGCAATCGCCGCGCGGCCTCGCGATCGCCGCCGGCTTCTCGGGCCATGGCTTCTGCCTCGGCCCCGTCACCGGGCGGATCCTCGCCGCCCTGGCGCGCGACGAGGTGCCGAACCTGCCGATCGCGCCCTTCGCCCGCGCCCGCTTCGCCCGGCAGGCGGGCGCGGCAGCCGACCTCACCTTGCACGGCTGAGACGCGATGGCCCGCTATCTCATCCGCCGCATCGGCCAGAGCCTCGTTCTTCTCGTTCTCGTCTCGATGATCGGCTTCGCGCTCTTGCATCTCACGCCCGGCGGGCCGCTGAGCCAGTTCGCGCTGACACCCGGCATGTCCGCCGCCACCCTCGCGCGGATCTCGCATGCCATGGGGCTCGACCGGCCGTTGCCGGTGCAATATCTCGATTGGGCATCCCATCTGCTGCGCGGCGACTGGGGGCGCTCGTACCGAGACCAGCAGCCGGTGCTCGGCATCATCGTCGCGCATCTCTGGGCGACCCTCGAACTCATGGGCAGCTCGACGCTGCTCGCCATCATCTTCGGCACCTGGGTCGGCGTGCTCGGCGCCATCCGCCGCTATTCCTGGGCCGATTACCTCGCCACCATCGGCGCGATGATCGGCCTCTCGATCCCGACCTTCTGGTTTGGCCTTGTCATGATCTACATCTTCTCCGTCTGGCTCGGCTGGCTGCCCTCGGGTGACATGTATTCGAGCGGCAAGGCGACCTTTATCGACTATGCGCGGCACCTCATCCTCCCTTGCCTCGTCCTCACCCTGGTGACGATCGCGACATGGAGCCGCTACATGCGCGCGTCCATGCTCGATGTGATCGCCCAGGACTATATCCGTACGGCCCGCGCCAAGGGGCTGCGGCGCCAGGCGGTGCTCTGGCGCCACGCTCTGCGCAACGCGCTCCTGCCGATGATCACCATCGCCGGGCTGCAACTGCCGACGCTGCTGGGCGGCGCGCTCGTCACCGAAACCGTGTTCACCTGGCCGGGCATGGGGCGGCTGTTCCTCGATTCGATCGGCTACCGAGACTATCCGGTGGTGATGGGCCTGCTGATGTTTTCGGCGATCCTCGTACTCATCGGCAATCTGCTGGCAGACCTGCTCTATTCCCTCGCCGATCCGAGGATCCGCCTCTCATGAGCAGTTCCGCCCCCCTCGGCTCGGCGCTGCCCGCGCCCGCTCTCCCGGCCCGCCGGCGCCGCCCGGCCTTGCGCCGCTTCCTCCGCCATCGGCTGGCGATTTTCGGCCTTGCCGCCATCCTCTTCCTGGTCCTCGCCTGTGCCGTGGGGCCGCTGCTTTCGCCCTACGGGCCGCTCACCATCGATCTGCGCCATCGCTTCCAGCCGCCCCTGATAGGCCCGCATCTTCTGGGGACCGATCAACTCGGGCGAGACCTGCTGGTCCGCCTGCTGCTCGCCGGCCGCATTTCGCTGACCGTCGGCTTCGCCGCGATGGCGCTCAGCACCGTCTTCGGCGTGATCATCGGGCTCGTCGCCGGCTTCTATCGCGGCATCATCGGCACCGCGCTGATGCGCCTCGTCGATGCCGTCCTCTGCTTCCCGCAGATCTTCCTGCTGCTGACGCTCGCTGCCCTGGTCAGCCCGGGGGTCACCACCATCACGCTCATCGTGGCGCTCACCTCCTGGATGGAAGTCGCCCGCGTGGTGGAAGGCCAGGTGCGCTCGCTGCGGGAGCGGGATTTCGCGATCGCCGCGGAAGCCATCGGCGTTTCGGACGCGCATCTCATGCTGCGTGAATTGCTGCCGAACATCATGGCGCCCATCGTCGTCGCGGCGACGCTGACGATCGCCCGCGCCATCCTGCTCGAAAGCTATGCGAGCTATCTCGGCTACGGCATCCAGCCGCCCACCCCCTCCTGGGGCAATATGCTGAACAACGCCCAGGAATATCTCACCTCGGCGCCCTGGCTCGCGCTTGCCCCAGGCATCGTCATCACGCTCGCCGTCACCGGCTTCAACTTTCTTGGCGACGGCCTGCGCGACGCGCTGGACCCGCGGCTGGATATCCATCAATGAGCGCGGTGCTGACGGTCTCGGATCTCTCCGTCCGCTTCACCGGGGAAGGCGGCGCGGTCGATGCGGTCGAGGGCCTGTCCTTCACCTTGGGCGAAGGTGAGACGCTCGCGATCGTCGGCGAATCAAGCTCGGGCAAAAGCGTCACGGCGCTGGCCCTGATGCGGCTGCTGGGCGGCCCGCCGCGCTGCCAGGTGCGGGGCAGCGTGCGCCTGCGGCGGGAGGGCGGCGAGGAGCTTGATCTCCTCTCCCTCTCGGAAGCGCGGATGACCGGCATCCGCGGGCGGGACATCGGCATGATCTTCCAGGAGCCGATGACCTCGCTCAACCCCGTGCAGCGCATCGGCGCGCAGATCGCCGAGGGCTTGCGCGCGCATGAGCGGATGTCGGCGCGCGCCGCTGAGGAGCGGGCGGTGACGCTGCTCGGCCATGTCGGCATTCCCGAAGCCGCGCTCCGCGCGCGGGCCTACCCGCATCAGCTCTCTGGCGGCATGCGCCAGCGCGCGATGATCGCCATGGCGCTTGCCTGCCGCCCGCGCGTGCTGATCGCCGATGAGCCGACAACCGCGCTCGACGTGACGATCCAGGCGCAGATCCTCGACCTCATCCGATCGCTGCAGGAGGAGACGGGCATGTCGGTCATCTTCATCACGCATAATCTCGGTGTGGTGGCGGAAGTGGCCGATCGCGTGCTCGTCATGTATGCCGGCCAGGTGGTGGAGGATGCGCCGGTGGATGCGCTGTTGCGCCATCCTCGCATGCCCTACAGCGCGGGGCTGATCGGTTCGGTGCCGCGGCTTACCGATGTCTTGCGCAAGGGCGGCCGCCTCGCCGCGATCCCCGGCAATGTGCCGGACCCGCAGGCGCGGCCCGCGGGCTGCCGCTTCCACCCGCGCTGCGGGCATGCCGAGGCCGGGCGATGCGATGCCGCGCCGCCGCCGCTGGAGCAGGCGTCCGCCACCCATGCGGTGCGCTGCGCGCGTTGGCGGGAGATCGCGGCATGAAGGCGCCGCTGCTCAGCGTCGAAGGGTTGAACAAGCACTACGCCGTGCCCGGCGGCCGGGTACTGCGCGCGGTCTCGGATGTTTCCTTCGCGCTCGGCGCCGGGGAAGTTCTCGGCATCGTGGGCGAAAGCGGCTCGGGCAAGACGACGCTCGGCCGCACCGTGCTGCGGCTCACCCCGGCAAGCGGCGGCGCGATCCGCTTCCAGGGCCAGGACATCACGCATCTGACGCGCAAGCAGCTGCGGCCGGTGCGGCGCCACATGCAGCTGGTCTTCCAAGACCCCTACGCCTCGCTCAATCCCCGCATGTCGGTCGAGCAGATCCTCTCCATCCCCTTGGAGGTGCACGAGCCGGGCCTCAGCCGGGGCGAGCGGCAGGCGCGCATCGCGGAGGTGCTCGGCACCGTCGGCCTCTTTCCCGAAGCGGCGCGGCGCTATCCGCACGAATTCTCGGGCGGGCAGAGGCAGCGCATCGGCATCGCACGTGCGCTGATCTGCAACCCCGCCTTGCTGGTCGCCGACGAGCCGGTCTCCGCCCTCGATGTTTCGGTGCAGGCGCAGGTCGTCAACCTCCTGCTCGATCTCCGCCAGAGGCTCGGCCTCACGATCCTCTTCATCGCCCACGATCTCGCCGTCGTCGGCCTCATCTCGGATCGGGTCGCGGTGATGTATCTCGGCCGGATCGTGGAGATCGCCGAGACCGCCGCCCTCTTCGCGCGGCCGCGCCACCCCTATACCGAAGCCCTCTTCTCCGCCGTGCCGGACGTGCAGGCGCGGCCATCGCGCATCCTGCTGCGCGGTGATGTGCCGAGCCCGATCTCGCAACCTTCGGGCTGCCCCTTCCGCACCCGATGCGCCTATGCCGAAGCTGCCTGCGCTGAGGCGGTGCCGCCCTTGGTGGAACATGCGCCTGGGCATTTCGCGGCCTGCCACCGACCGGAACTTCGTCTCTCCTCACCAATTCCGCCGCAGGAAGCAGGGCTTCGCACGGCGCATGCTGAAGGCTTTGCCGATGGGACCTGAGATCGAACCCGCCATCACGGACGCCGCCCAGCCGGCGCGGGCGGATGTCGTCATCATCGGCGGTGGCATCATCGGCATCAGCGCGGCGCTGTTTCTCGCGCGGCAAGGTGTCTCCGTCGTTCTCTGCGAGAAGGGCCGCCTCGCGGGCGAGCAATCCAGCCGCAACTGGGGCTGGGTGCGCAAGACCGGGCGGGATTTGCGGGAAGTGCCGCTCATCATCGAAGCCTTGCGCATGTGGGAGGAGTTGGAGCGCGAGGGGATCGACACCGGCTTTCGCCGCTGCGGCGTGCTCTATGTGGGTGAAAGCGATGCCGACCTCGCGCGCTACCAGGCCTGGCTCGATCGGGTCGAGGGCTTCCAGATGGGCAGCCGGCTGATCGAGGGGGCGGAACTCGCGGCCCATCTGCCGGGCGCCACGCGGCGCTATCGCGGTGCGCTCTATACCGCGACCGATGGCCGCGCCGAGCCGCAGAAGGCGGTGCCGGCGATCGCCGCGGCGGCCCGGCAGGCCGGTGCCATCATCCTCGAAGATTGCGCCGTGCGCGGGATCGAGCGGCGCGGCGGGCGGCTTTCGACGATCGTGACGGAGCGCGGGCCGATCGCCTGCGAGAGCGCGATCCTCGCCGGGGGCGCCTGGTCGCGGCTTTTTTGCGCCAGCCTCGGCATCCGCCTGCCGCAACTCAAGGTGCGGGCGACGGTGCTGCGCACCGGGCCGATCGCGGGGGGGCCGGAAACCTCCGCCTGGCTCGGCCAGTTCGCCTATCGCAAGCGGCTCGACGGCGGCTATACCATCGCCAATGGGCGCAGCAATGTCGTGCCCATCGTGCCCGATACCTTTCGCTTCTTCCGCGAATTCCTGCCCGCCGCGCGGGAGGAACGCCGCGGCCTGCGCCTCCGGCTCGACCATCGCTTTTTCGAGGAAGCGCTGACGCCGAAGCGCTGGGCGCTCGATAAGCCGAGCCCCTTCGAAAACCAGCGCATCCTGGACCCCGACCCCGTGCCCGCCATCAACGCCGCCGCCGCGCGCAGCATCGCCGAGGTCTTCCCGATCTTCCGCTCGATGACGATCGCCCAGCAATGGGCCGGCATGATCGATGTGACACCCGATGTCGTGCCGGTGATATCGGAAGCGGCGAACCTGCCGGGCTTCGTCATCGCCACCGGCTTTTCCGGCCATGGCTTCGGCATCGGCCCGGCCGCCGGGCGGCTTGCCGCCGAAATCGCCACCGGGCGCCCGCCGATCGTGGACCCGACACCCTTTCGCTACAGCCGTTTCACTGACGGCACGCCGATCACCATCCAGTCCGGCCTTTGACCCCGAAAGGAATGACCATGCCTTCCTCCATGCCTGGCTTCCGCCTTTCCCGCCGCCGCCTCCTCATCACCACCGCCGCGCTCGGCGCTGGCAGCCTGCTGCCTGGCCGGCCGCTCTTCGCCGCCAGCAAGCCCAAGCCCTCGGGGCGCGCGATCATCGGCTTCTCGCAGGAGCCGACGGTCTTCGATCCGCGCCTCTCGCATATCGAGGTGGATGACGGGGTGTACATGGCGCTCTTCAGCCCGCTTTGGGCGGTGGACCCGAAGGGCAACCTGCTGCCGCGCCTCGCCGCCGAAATCCCGACCACCGCCAATGGCGGCATCTCGGCCGATGGGAAGAGTTGGTCAATCAAGCTCCGCCCCGGGGTGACCTGGCATGACGGCACGCCCTTCACCGCCGAGGATGTGAAGTTCTCGATCGAAAGCGTCGTCGCTCCCGGCTTTCCCGCCTATAGCCGCACCGGGCATGAGCTGGTGGAGAATATCCAGACGCCCTCGCCCGACCGCATCACCTGGACGATGAAGAAGCCCTTCGCGCCTTACATGTCCATCCTCGCCTGGTTCTTCATCGTGCCGAAGCATCTTCTGCAAGGGCAATCCCCGCTCAGCGAGACCTTCGTTCAGCATCCGATCGGCACGGGGCCCTTCAAATGGCAGGAGCGCGTCTCCGGCGATCATATCACGCTGACCGCGAACGAAGCCTATTTCGGGGATGGGCCCTTGCTGCAGGATGTCGTCTATAAATACATCCCCGATCTGACCGTTCTCTACACGCAATTTCGCACCGGGGACATCGATTACATCGGCCTGCAGGGCATCTCGGCCGACCATTACAACGAGGCGAAGAAACTGGCCGACCGGGTGGTGGTCAACGCCCCCGAATCCTTCATCGAATGCTTCTATTTCAATCTCGGCCTGCCGCAGTTTCAGGAAAAAGCCGTCCGCCACGCGCTGTATGCGGCCTTCGACAAGGACAGCATCATCCAGCAGCTCTATTACGGCCTGCCGACGCCGACCGAATCCTATCTCCCCCGGCAATCCTGGGCCTACAACCCGAACCTGCCGAAGCACAGCTTCGATCTTGATAAGGCCAAGCAGATGCTGGATGCGGCGGGATGGAAGCCGGGGCCGGGCGGCATCCGCGAGAAGAATGGCGTGAAGCTCAGCTTCAGCAATTCGACGACCGCCGGCAACCATCTGCGCGAGCAGGTGCAGCAATTGCTTCAGCAGGATTTCCAGCAGATCGGCGTGAATATGACGATCAAGAACCTGCCGCCCGCCGTCATGTGGGGGGATTACTGGATCAAGTCGCATTTCGAAACCGCGATCGTCGGGCTCGATTTCATGGTGGGGCCCGATCCCGATGCCTCGGACTATCTGAGCAGCGCCTCGATCGCCGCCAAGACCGGCTCGGGCCAGAATACGATGCAATATGCCAACCCCGAGGTCGATCAACTGCTCCTCGCGGGCGCGACCACGGTGGATCAGGCCAAGCGCATTCCGATCTACCAGAAGCTGCAGGCGGTTCTGCGGGAAGATCTGCCCTTCCTGCCGCAGCAGCAATATGCCGAGATCGAGGGCACCAAGGCGAACCTCATCGGCTTCGTGCCGAACATCAATGTCCGCACCAATACCTGGAACCTCGAAACCTGGCACTGGGCCGGCTGAGAGCGGGCTGCGGGGCGCGGGCACGGGCGCCCCGCGCCCCATCGGCCTGAGGCCGGTGGGCCTGCCGCCCGCACGCCCTTGCCCCCAGCGCCCGACGGCGGAGCCCCCCTGCCACGGGCCACCTTGCCGACCTGACCGCGCGCGGAACGATCCCGCATCCGCGGCATCCTTCCCCGCGTAATACCCTTTGCCAGAATGCGTCAGAAGCCGCTTGGATCGCCACAAGCTCGTCATGCCTGGCTTCATGCCGGGCTCGACGAATGTGACGAATGTTTCTGCAGGAGTCGCCGGATGCAGGCGCCGCATGCCGGACCTGATCAGGCGAGGGCCTCGGAGAAGATTGACATAGATCAAAAGGCTCGTACGTTTATTTCAGAATTTTCTGAAATTACGAATTATGAAGAAATACCCTCTGCCGTCCTTCCCGCTCGCCAGCAGCGGCGCCGAAGCAGAAAATGACATCGCCCGCATTTGCGCAGGCCGCGGGTTAACCTCGCCTTCAACTTCAGCCATAACTCTGAAGCACCAGCCTTCGTGCCCGCCGGCCTCGCACCGTTCCGGAGTCTGATCGATGCCCGACAACGCCCTTGCTGTGTTCCTCTCGCGGCTCGACTTCGCTTGGATCACCACCTTCCACATCCTCTATCCGCCGCTGACCATCGGCTTGGCCAGTCTGCTCTTCCTCGCCGAATGGCGCTGGGTCGCGACTGATAAGGACCATTGGTACCGCCTCGTCCGCTTCTTCGAGAAGCTCTTCATCGTGAACTTCGCCGCCGGCGTTGCCACCGGCATCACCATGGAGATGGCCTTCGGCATTCTCTACGGCCCCTTTTCGCAGGCGGCCGGCCCCTTCTTCGGCCAGGTGCTCGGCTATGAGACGATCACCGCCTTTATGTATGAGGCGGGCTTCATCGGCCTGATGATCTTCGGCTGGGGCAAGATCAGCCGCGGCATGCATCTCTTCGCAACCTTCAACGTCGCCATCTCCTCCTCGCTCTCGGCGATGTGGATCCTGGACGCCAATTCCTGGATGCAAACCCCGGCCGGGGTGGTGTTTCGAGACGGCTATTTCCATGTCGTGGACTGGGCCAAGGCACTCTTCAACCCCGATGTCATCCTCGGCTTCCCGCATATGCTGGTCGCCGCGGTAGAACTCGCCCTCTGCTTCGTCATCGCGGTCTCGGCCTGGTTCGTCCTCACCAGGAAGCATGTGAGCCTATTCCAGCGCCCGCTGCGCTATTGCGTGCTCGCGCTCGTCCTCGTTGCGCCCTTGCAGGTCTATCTGGGAGACGGGCTTGGGCTGACGGTCGCCGATGCGCAGCCCGCAGCACTCGCCGCGATGGAAGGCCACTACCACACCTACAATCCGGATGGCTCGGTCAATACCAGCTGGAAAGTGGTCGGCTGGCCCAACGCCAAGGGTGACGGCATGGCCTGGTCGATCGGCATCCCGCATATGCTGAGCCTGCTCGAAACCCATACCTGGAACGGCAAGGTCACCGGGCTCGACAGCTTCCCGCCGCAGGATCGGCCGCCCGTTCTGGTGCCTTTCTACGGCTTCCGCGTCATGGTCGCGGCCGGCGGCGCGCTCATGCTCTTTGCCTTCTGGGGCCTGTGGCTGATCGTGACCGGCCGCTTCAAGGTGGAGCGGATTTCCAACAACCGGCTTTTTCTCTGGGCGGCAATCGTCGCGGCCTTCCTGCCCTATGCCAGCATCTGGTGCGGCTGGTGGGTGCGCGAGGTGGGGCGCCAGCCTTGGGTGGTCTATGGGCTGATGCGCACGGCGCAGGGCGTGAGCCATATGAGTGCGACTGCCGCCGCCCTCTGGCTGATCGGCTATATGTGGTTCGAACTAATCGTCTGGGGCAGCACCTGGTATTTCTTCGCCAAGGTCATGCGGCATGGGCCGGATCTGACGAGCCCGGTGCCGCAGGGCGGAACCCAGCAGATCGGCGATCTCGAGCCGCGGCACGGCGAGGAGCCTCCCTATGTCCGCCCGATCTGAGATGGCCCCTGTTCTGCACGCCTCTGGCAGCGGAGTTCCCCCATGGACGCTTTGAGCCCGGTTCAATCGGTTGTCACCTTCGCCTGGTGGGTGGCGCTCGATCTCAGCGTATTGCTTTATATCGTGCTCGACGGAGCCGATCTCGGCGCCGGGATCTTCTCGCTCTTCGTGCGCAGCGAGCATGAGCGGGCGGCCATCATGTCCGCCATGGCCGGCACCTGGGATGCGAACGAAACCTGGCTGATCGTCGCCGGCGGCGTGCTTTTCGGCACCTTCCCGCTGGTCTATGGCTCGGCCTTCAACTACCTGATGGCGCCGCTCGCCCTCGCCCTCTGGGGGATGATTACGCGAGCGCTGGCGCTCGAATTCCGGCATCTATCGGAAGGCTTGTGGCAGCGCTTCTCCGATCTCTGCTTCGGCGTATCCAGCCTCGTCGTCGCTTTCTTCGGCGGCATGGCGGTGGGGGCGATCCTGCACGGCTTCCCGCTCACCCATACGCCGGGCGTGCAGCCGACCTATGTCGGCGGCATGCTGCGCTTCATCTCGCCCTTCAGCATCTGGACGGGGCTCGGCTCGGTCCTGGCGACGACGCTTGGCGGGCTGCTCTTCATCCGTGCCCGCTTCGAACATGGCGAGCGCATCCGCGAACAGGCCGCCCGCTGGACGGACCCGATCTTCGTGCTCGGCATCGGCGCTGTCGTCATCACCGTCATCGCCAATGCGATCCTCTTCCCCTGGGCGGCGCAGAAATGGTTCGGCCCGCATTTCTGGGCCTGGGGGCTGGTGCTGCTGGTGGTGCTGTTCATCGCCTTCCGCATGCGCCGGGCGGTGCGCGCGGATCGCGATTTCGCCGCCGTGCTCTGGTTCAACGCCGCCGTCGCGGTGATGACGATCGCCTATATGGCCACCGTCTATCCCTGGATCGTGCCGAATACCTGGACGATCTACCAGGCAGCGAGCCCGGCGGTATCGATCTTCACCTTCACCCTGGCCATGGCAGGCTTCTTCCCCGTCATGATCATGTACAACGCCTATCAGATCTGGGTCTTTCGCGCGCGCATCTCGGCGCTCGCGGCCTATCACACCCACTGAACAGAAGGGGCCCCGCGCGCCCGCTCGCGGCGCCGGGGCTCCCGATCAGGATCAGATCCATGTCCTCGCATAAGGCTCCGATGCCGCGCGCTGCGGTTCGCGCCCTGGATGGCTGGCTGCGCGGCAAGGCCAAGCTCGCCCGCAATCCGCTGCGCCTCGCCATCACGCTCGGCGCGGCAGGCGGCCTGCTGCTCATGCCGGAGGCCTGGCTGCTCGCCCGCGCGACGACCGCCGCCATCTTCCATGCCGCGCCGCGCCGCGCCCTTGCCCCGCTGCTCGGCGCTATCCTCCTCCTCGTGCTGCTGCGCGCCCTGCTCAACGCCGGCGCGCGCCTGATGGCCCAGCGGGCGAGCGCCGAAGTCAAGAGGCAAATCCGCGCGAGCCTGCATGCCAAGCTCCGCGCGCTCGGGCCGCGCTTCGTCGGCCAGCAGCGCAGCGGCGAGATCGCGAGCCTGCTGGTGGAGGGGGTGGACGCGCTCGACAAGTATTTCGGCCTCTATCTACCGCAGATGGCGGTGGCCGCTTTCATTCCGCTCGCCTTCCTGGTGGTGGTCTTCCCGACGGACTGGGTCTCGGGCATCATCCTCGCCCTCGGCGCGCCGCTCATCCCGATCTTCATGATCATCATCGGCCGCGGCACCGAGCGGCTGAACCAGGCACAATGGCGCCGCCTCGCCCTGATGAGCGCGCATTTCTTCGACGTGCTGGAAGGCCTCACCACGCTCAAGCTTTTCGGCGCGAGCAAGGGGATGGCCGAGATCATCGGCTGCATCTCCGAGGATTACCGGCAGAGCACGATGGCGGTTCTCCGCGTCGCCTTCCTCTCCTCCCTGGTGCTCGAATTCTTCACCACCCTCGGCATCGCCATGATCGCCGTCTTCATCGGCTTCCGGCTCTATTACGGCCAGCTTGATTTCCTCCCCGGCTTCTTCGTGCTCCTCCTCGCGCCGGAATTCTTCCGCCCGCTGCGCGCGATGGGCACGCAATATCATGCGCGCATGGAGGCGATCGCGGCTGCCGAGCGTATCGCGGCCCTGCTGCAAGAGGCCGAGCCGCCCCGCGCCGCGGCAGCAGCCGCGCCAACTGCGGCAATTGGTGCGGAAGCGGCGCCGATCCGCCTGGAAGGCGTCACCTTCGCCTATGGCGCCGGCAAGCCCGCAGTGCAGGATGTGAGCCTGATGCTCGCGCCGGGCGAGCGCGTGGCCCTGGTCGGCCCGAGCGGCTGCGGCAAGAGCACGATCGCGCGGCTGCTCCTCGGCCTCGCCACGCCCGATGCCGGACGGATCACCTGGGGGCCCTTCGATCAGGCGGATCGTGGGGTCGCTGCCTGGAGCGCGCGGATTTCCTGGATGCCGCAACGGCCGACGCTCTTCGCCGGCACGATCGCCGAGAATATCCGCCTCGGCTTGCCCGATGCGCCGATCGAAGCGGTGGTCCGCGCCGCTGAAGCTGCCGCCGCCGATACCTTCATCCGCCGCCTTCCGCAGGGCTACGAAACCCCGATCGGGGAGCGTGGCCAGGGGCTTTCGGGCGGAGAGATCCGCCGCATCGCCCTCGCCCGCGCGCTGATCAAGCCCTGCGGCCTGTTGATCCTGGACGAGGCCGAAGCGAGCCTCGACCAGGAGACGGCGGCGCTGATCCGCGCGCGCCTCAGCGCCCTGCCGCGCGATCGGGCGGTGCTGCTCATCGCCCATCGGCTGGAAGCAGCACTCGATGCCGACCGGCTGGTCGTCCTCGAAGCCGGCCGCATCGTCGAGGCAGGGGCACCCGATGCACTCCGCGCGGGCAGCGGCCCCTTCGCGCGCCTGCACGCGGCCTATGCCGAGGAGGCGGTTTCGTGAGCGAT
Source organism: Acidisoma sp. C75 (assembly GCF_054665095.1). Taxonomy (NCBI): domain Bacteria; kingdom Pseudomonadati; phylum Pseudomonadota; class Alphaproteobacteria; order Acetobacterales; family Acidocellaceae; genus Acidisoma; species Acidisoma sp. C75. The sequence goes on along the minus strand of NZ_BAAFHD010000006.1, from coordinate 251,910 downwards.
TTTCTCCGCCTGCTTCGCCTGCTCGGGCGCGGCTGGCGCGCCCAGGCGCTCGGCGTGCTGCTCGGCGTTCTGGTGGTGCTCTCCAACGTGGCGCTTCTCGCGCTCTCCGGATGGTTCATCGCGGCGATGGGGCTGGCGGGCCTTGGCCTCGTCCATATCGAATATTTCCTCCCGGCCGCCGCCATCCGCGCGCTCGCCATCATCCGCACGGTCTGCCGCTACCTGGAGCGGTTGACGACGCATGATGCGACCTTCCGGCTGCTGTCGGGCTTGCGCGTCTGGTTCTACGAACGTCTCGAACCGCTGGCGCCGGCCGGGCTGCAGGCCGAGCGCTCGGGCGATCTGCTGAGCCGCATCCGCGCCGATATCGATAGCCTCGACAATGTCTATCTCCGCGTCCTGGCGCCGAGCATCACCGCCCTCGTCTCGGTCATTCTCATCGTGCTGTTCCTCAGCCATTTCAGCGCAGCCATCGCCCTCGTCGATCTCGTGGCGCTGCTCGCCCTCGGCCTCGCCCTGCCGCTGATCGCCTTCCGCCTCGGCCGGCCGAGCGGCCGGGCGAGCGTGACCGAGCGCGGAATGCTCCGCGCCGATATCGCCGATACGGTGCGCGGCTTCGAGGAATTGCAGGTTTTCGGCGCGCTGGACCGGCAGTTCGGCCGCCATGGCGCGGCCTATGCGAAGCTCGCCCGGCTGGAGAGGCGACAGGCATGGCTGGAAGCCGCGGCCGGCGGCCTGGCGCTCGTCATCGCCCAGGCGGCCGTCCTCGCCGCCTTCGCCCTCGCCGTGCCGCTGGCGGCCGCGCGTCTCATCCCGCCCGCCGATATCGCGATGCTCGTCCTCCTCGTGATGGCAAGCTTCGATGCGGTCAGCGGCCAGACGGCGGCCTATCAGGCGCTGGGCGAGACGCTCGCCGCCGCGCGGCGCCTGTTCGAAATCGCCGATCTGCCGCAACCAGTGGCGGAGCCGGCGCAGACCCGCCCGCTGCCGACGCGGTTCAACATTCGCTTTAGCCGCGTCTCGCTGCGCTATGGGCCGGATACGCCTTGGGCCTTGCGGGGGGTGAGCTTCACCCTGGCCGAAGGGGGCGCCCTCGGCGTGATCGGCCCGACCGGTTCAGGCAAGACGAGCCTCGTCAACCTTCTGCTCGGCTTCTGGCCGTTCCAGGAAGGCGAGATCACGATCGGCGCGGTACCGATCACCGCCCTTTCGGGTGAGCAGCTGCGCGGGCTTTGCACCGTCATCACCCAGCAGAGCCACCTCTTCAACACCAGCATCCGCGAGAACCTGCGGATCGCCAGGCCGGATGCGAGCGATGCGCAGATGCGCGCGGCGCTCGCCCAAGCCGAGATGCTGGAGGAGGTCGATGCTCTGCCGGAAGGGCTTTCCACCATGGTGGGGGAGTTGGGTACCGCGCTTTCGGGCGGCCAGGCACGACGGATCGCGATCGCCCGGGCCTTCCTGAAGGACGCGCCGATCCTGCTGCTCGACGAGCCGACCGAAGGGCTCGACGCCACGACCGAGCAGCGCGTGGTGCAGGCCCTGCAACGCCTGATGGAGGGGCGGACGACGCTTCTTATCAGCCACCGCCCCCAGGCCTTGCGCGGCATCGCCGAGCGCCTGCGGCTGGGCCGAGGCTTGCCCGAAGCGCCGCCCGCCGGCGGCTGACCGAAGCGGGTTCGCTACAACTCGCCCCGCGCGGCGAGCGCCTTGATGCGGTCCGCCGTGCGCAGCGAGAGCGCGGTGATGGTGAGCGATGGGTTGACGCCGCCCATCGTCGGCATCACCGAGCCGTCGCAGATCCAGAGATTGGGAATATCCCAGCTGCGGCAATCCGCATTGACAACGCTCGATCGGCGATCGCTACCCATGCGGGCGGTGCCGCCCAGATGGTTGGTATCGTTTTCCTGCCGGAAGGTATCCTTGACGCCGGCGAGCTGCATGCTCCGCTCCATCTCGCCGAGTGCGTGCTGGATGAGCGCCTTGTCATTCTCTCCCCAGCTATAGGTGATGCGCGGAATGCGCAGCCCATACTGATCAACCTCATCGGCGAGGGTGACGCGGTTGCGTTCATCCGGCAGCATCTCGCCCACCATCTTCACGCCGACGGCATGGATGTATTTCTCCATCGCGGCCCTGAGCGGCTGGCCCCAGAGGCCGAGCGCGCCGGTGACGATCGAAGCCCATTCGATCGGCAGCGGCCCTTGCGACATCCAGGCATAGCCGCCGAAGAAATCCTTCTTGTCCTCGTAATTCCAATGCTCGGTGATCGCCAGTGAGGGAGGCCCCTTGTACCAGCGTATCTCCTCATCGAGCGTGCCAAACACCGCCTGGTTGGACTGCGTCATCAGATTGCGCCCGACGAGGCCGGAGGAATTGGCCAGCCCCTCCGGGAAGCGATCGGTGGCCGAGGCGAGCAGCAGGCGCGGCGTCTCCACCGCATAGCCGGCGACGATGATGTTGCGCGCGGGCTGGAACTGCCACCGGCCGGAGCGATGATAATGCACCCCCCGCGCCCGCCCATCGGCACCCATCTCGATCCGGCCGACCATGGCGAGATCACGGATTTCGGCGCCGGCGTGAATCGCGCGCGGAATGAAGGTCACAAGCTGGCTCTGCTTGGCATTGGTGGAGCAGCCGAAGCGGCAGAAGCCGCGATAGATGCAGGGCGGCGAATCTCCCCGCGGCGCGGAGACCGTGGCGAGCGGCGTCGGCGACCAAGCATAGCCCTGCGCTTCTGCCCCGCGGGCCAAAACCTCCGCCGCCGCATTCAGCTCATGCGCGCGATAGGGGTAGCGCGGGCGCTTCGGCCCCCAGGGGTAGCGCACCGGGCCAGAGATCGCGAGCGCCTGCTCGGCCTCTGCGTAATAGGGCCACATCTCCCGCCAGTCGATCGGCCAATCGACACCGTAGCCCAGCTTGCTGCGGGCCTTGAACCAATCCGGGCGGAAGCGCAGCGAGACCATGGCGAAATGCACGGTACTGCCGCCGACCGCCTTGCCGCTGTTGTTGCCGCCCATGCGCAGCGGGTTATCGCCATCGACGATCCGCTGATCGGTCCAGTAGAGCTGATCTTGCGCCACTTCATCGGAGGCGAAATCTTCGAGCGGCCGGAAATAGGGCCCGGCATCGAAGCCGATGACGGAGAAGCCCTGCTCGGCCAAACGCGCGATCAACGGCCCGCCGCCCGCGCCGGTGCCGATGACGATGAAATCTACCGTCTCGTTCTCCCCATAGTGCCGCATGGGGACCCAGCCGCCGGGCTTGAAGACATCCGGCGCGCGCCCGCCCGTCGCGCGCGGCTCGGTCAGCGCCTCAGCGCACATGGGCGTTCTCCCGCCGGGCCTTGTCCTCGGCCCCGGGCTTGGCCTCCGCCGCCTCCCAAGGATCGCGCCGATCCGCCTTCATGCGCACATAGCCGCGCGGGCTGGCCGGGCCGCCGAAGCCCATTTCGGACCAGGCAGTGGGATGCGCCCAATAAAAAGTCGTCACATCCACGAGCAGGCGATGGGAGAAGAAGAGTGCGGAAGGCATGTCCCCCCAGGCGCCGCCGCGCAAGGCGCCGCGCTGGGCGGCGGAGAGGATCTGGTCCTGCTCGCCCTCGCTCAGCTTCACGAAGGGTTGCGCATGGCGCTCCATCGCCGCCTCGTTCAAGCCGGCGAGACCACGCCGATAGCATTCGCCTTGATCCGGCAATTGCGCCAGGCGGTAACCATCCAGCGTGTTCTTGTGCAGCTTCTCATCGACATAGGCCGCGATCGGCACCGGGGCGCGGTCTCGCGGCTGAGGGACGATGCGCGCCGCCGCCGCCTCGAGAATGGCGAAATGCTCGGGCGAGAGGAAGCGCGGCTCCCGCGGCACGGCGAGGCGCGCATTGATCACCTCCCGCGTCTTGTCGTTCCAGGAAAGCGAATGGCGCTTGTTCAAAACATCGTAGCCGGGAAAGCGGTCGCGCTCAGACATCCGGCCGATCCTCCATCAAGCCGAGGGCCGCGAGCCCGGCGAGGGCGAGGCCCGTGAAGCTCGGCGGTGCAGGCAGCGGCGGCCCGTCCACCACGTTCTGCCGCCAGTTGCGCCATCCGCCCATGTTGCGCCCGACGCCGACGGCATGGAATGCCGAGCCGAGAAGACCGAGCAGCGCGGTGAAGCGCAGCCACCAGCGCGCCACCGGCTTGGGCTCCCCCGCCTTGGAGAGGGACGCCGAGGCGAGGAGCACGGCCGCCGCCGGCGGGGCGGTGACGGGCAGGAACATCGCCGGGTTGTGATAAGCGCCGCGGAAGTGTAGAAGCCCCGCCTCACCCACCGTGCCGCAGAGGCCGAGGCTCGTCAGCAGGCCGAGGATGCGCCCGGCCGGCAGGCCGAGAATGGTCGGCGCCTCATCGGTCGGGTTATTGCGCAGCCGCTCCGAGAGAAAGCCCAGCATGCCCGAGAGAATGAGGGCGGCCGGCGCGCCGAGGGGGGCGCCGTAGAAGAGGTTTTGCCAGCTCACCCCTCCGGGCCTGCTGCCGACATTGTAGAGGTGAAACCCCGTGCCGACGAGGCCGGTCAAGCCGGCGGCGGCGTAAGCGGTGTCCCTCAGCCAATGCGCCCCGCGCCGCTTGTCGAAATGGCCATGCGTGCTGACGAGGAGCGAGAAGGCCGAGGTGACGATGGGCGCCACCATCGCCTTGTTGTGGAAGGAGCCGCGATAATGTTCGACCGCGCTATCGGCGAGCACCGAAAGCGCGAGCGTGCCGGCCGCGCGGTTGAGGCGCCGGGCGGAGCGGATGATCGTCCCACGGTCAACCGGCGGCACTGGCAGCGGCCCCTGGCTCGCCCGCGAAAGCAGCGCCCGCCGCCGCATTCTGGGGGGCGGCGGCGGCGGTTGCTTCATCGCGAGAGCGAGGCCGCCGAGCACGGTCATCCCCCCGAGAACGGCGAGCGCCGTTGCCACATCACCCGTCGGGCGTTTTGTGCTCATGCGCTTCCTCAGGCTGAATAGCGTGCGAGATCTGCGTGCTTCAGGCTCAATCCATGGCCGGGGCGCCCGAGATCGGGCGCGATGCGGCCGCCCTTCGGCACCGGCGCACCATCGAAGACCATCTGCTCGATGCGGACATGATCGTGGAACCATTCGAGATGGCGGAACCGCTCCACGGCACAAGCGGCATGGAGATGCAGTGCCGGGGCGCAATGGCCGGACAAAGCGCGATGATGCGCCCCGGCCATGGCCGCGATATCGAGAAATCCGGTGACGCCGCCGCAACGGGTGATATCCGCCTGCAAGACATCCACGCTCTCGGCCGCCAGCATGGCGCGCGCGTCATCCTCGGTGAAGATATACTCGCCCGCCGCCACCTCGACCCGTGGCGAGGCCGCGCGGCGCACCTCGGCAAGACCGGCCAGATCATCCGAGGAGACGGGCTCCTCCATCCAGCGGATATCGGCGATCGCCGCGAAGAGGTGCATAAAGTGCAGCGCGCGGCGCGGCGTGAAGGCGCCGTTGGCATCGACGAATAGCTCCGCCCGCTCGCCGATCGCCTCCCGCGCCGCCAGCACGCGCGCGCTGTCGCGCTCCGGTTGCGAGCCGATCTTCATCTTGACCGCCGCACAACCATCGCGCTCCACCCAGCCCGCCAATTGCGTGCGAAGTGTCGCGTCATCATAGGAGGTGAAGCCGCCACTGCCATAGATCATGATCTCGTCATGCGCCTGGCCGAGCAGCCGGCAGAGCGGCAGCCCGAGAAGCTTGGCCTTGAGATCCCAGAGCGCGGTGTCGATAGCGGAGATCGCGCAAGCGGCGAGGCCGGACCGGCCGAGATTGCGCACCGCGCCGCGCAGCTTCATCCAGAGGCGACGAATGGCCATCGCATCCTCGCCCTCCAGCAGGGCGGCAAGCTTTCCCGTGATCAGCCCGACGAGGCTCTGATCGGCATAGGTATAGCCGAGTCCGGTTTCGCCCCCGGCGGTGATGGAGACGATGACGATCGTCGTCTTGTCCCAGGAGAGCGTGCCGTCCGCCTCGGGCTTATCGGTGGGGATGGTATAGGCCTTGGCCGCCACCCCCGCGATCGGCAGGCCGCCCGCCACGTTCAGCTCCGCCCGCCGGGCAGGACTCCGGCCAAAATCTCTTTCGCGCTATTGACGATGACGCTTTGCCGCTCGGGCTCTGTCAGCAGCGAGCCCATGAAGTTCCGCGCATCCTTGAGCGTGATGTGCGGCGGCAGCGGCGGCACGTTCGGATCGGTATAGGCTTCGAGGATGACCGGGCGATCGGCCGCCAACGCCTCATCCCAGGCAGCACCGACCTGATCGGGGTGATCGACGAAGATCCCTTTGAGACCGAGCAGCTCCGCGTATTTGTGATAGGGGAAATCCGGAATGCTTTGCGTGCTTTCCGTCTTGCCGGCACCAAGCTGCACCCGCTCTTCCCAGGTGACCTGGTTGAGATCGCGATTGTTGAGCACGAGCACGATCAGCCGCGGGTTGGACCATTGGCGCCAGTATTTGCTGATCGTGATCATTACGTTCAGGCCGTTCATCTGCATCGCGCCATCGCCCATGCAGGCGATCACCGTGCGATCAGGGAAGGCCATCTTGCCCGCGACCGCATAAGGCGTGCCGGCACCGAGCGAGGCGAGCCCGCCGGAAAGCGAGGCCTTCATGCCCCGCCGCATCTTGAGATCCCGAGCGTACCAGTTCGCCACCGAGCCGCTATCGGCGGTGATGATCGCGCGTTCCGGCAGGCGAGGCGAAAGTTCCCAGAAGACGCGCTGCGGATTGAGCGGCTCGGCGCCCTGCATCGCGCGCTCTTCGAGCGTCTTCCACCAGCGCTGCACCTCCTGCTCGATACCGCGGCGCCAAGCCGTCTCCGTCTTCTGCGCGAGCAGCGGCAGCAGGGCGCGGAGTGTGGTGGCAGAGTCCCCCACCATGCCGAATTCCATCGGATAGCGCAGGCTGATGGCGCCGGGATCGAGATCGATCTGCACGCCACGGGCGGAACCCGGTTTCGGGAGGAACTCGCTATAGGGAAAGGAGGAGCCGACCACGAAGAAGGTGTCGCACTCCTTCATCATATCCCAGGAGGGCTTGGTGCCGAGAAGCCCGATGGAGCCGGTGACCCATGGCAGATCGTCCGGCAGCGCCGCCTTGCCGAGAAGCGCCTTGGCGCAGCCCGCCTGCAGCTTGTCGGCAACCGCGATCACCTCATCCGTCGCATCCAGGGCGCCGGCGCCGATCAGCATCGCGACCTTCTTGCCGGCATTCAGGATATCGGCCGCGCGGCGGAGATCCGCATCTTCCGGGAGCTTGGCCGGCCCCGCATAGCCGGTGCCGGTATGCGTCGCGCCATGCGCCATCGGCGGGTCTTCATACTGCATCAGCTGGAGATCATTCGGGATGATCACGCAGGTGACGACGCGGCGGGCATGGGCGATGCGCACCGCGCGGTCGATCGCATGGCGCAGTTGCGCCGGCACGCTGCAGGTCACCACATACTCGCTCGCGACATCCTTGAAGAGAGACTGCAGATCGACTTCTTGCTGGTAGCTCGCGCCGATCGCGGTGCGGGCCTGCTGCCCGACGATGGCGACGACGGGGACGTGATCCATCTTCGCGTCATAAAGCCCGTTCAGCAGGTGGATCGCCCCGGGCCCGGAGGTCGCGTAGCAGAGGCCGACGCCACCGGTGAACTTGGCATGCGCCGATGCCATGAAGGCGGCCATTTCCTCATGCCGCACCTGGACGTATTCCATCTCGTCCTTGATCTTCTCGAGAGCGACGTCGAGGCCGCCGACGCCGTCTCCGGGATAGCCATAGACGCGCCTGAGGCCCCATTCTCCTAGCCGCTTCCAGACGAAATCGCTGACAGTGAGGGCCATGGCGTTCTCCCGCGTCGATGGGAATGGGGCAGCATCCCCAAATTCCGTGCGGCAGATGTTGCGCTCACCCGGCGCTTTTCCATTCACGAGGTCGCGCGCGCGGATGAGGCGGATGACCGGTCTCCGTTATGGGGTGCTGGCGCATCGCGGTGGCTCCGGGCGTTCCTGCATCGCGAGGCGTGTAATTGACAAAGTCAACTTTTCTGGAGGAGAGTTCGGTATGAGCACCGCCGCCGAGCGCTTCCGTCGCTTCTCGCGCTTCTTCACCCAGTTCGTCGGCGCGCTCGATCCCCATTTCGCCGGCATGGATCTGACGCTCGCGGAAGCAAGGCTGCTCTATGAGATCGCCCATCGCGCCGCCCCTCTGGCTGCCGATCTACAGGCCGCGCTCAAAATGGATGCGGGCTTCGTCAGCCGTGTCTTGCAGCGGTTCGAAACGCGGGGATGGATCATCCGCCAGCGTGGCAGCCGGGACGGGCGGCACCGCCCCATCAGCATGACGGCCGAAGGCGCACGGGTGTTTCGCACGCTCGATGAGCGGCAGCAAACCCTCGTCGAGGATATCCTCGGCCGCCTCTCGCCGGGCGAGCGGCGGGATCTGGTGCGCGCGATCGCGCTGGCAGAGGCCCTTCTGGCGCCCAAGCAGGAGCGCGGGCGCATCAGCCTGCGCCCCTTCCAGCCCGGGGATATGGGCCTCATCACCGCCCGCCAGTCCATCCTCTATCGCGAGAACTACGGCTGGAACGAGGGGATCGAGATCAATATCGGCAAGGTCACCAGCACCTTCCTGCGCGACTTCAAGCCGGGGCGGGAACAGTGCTGGATCGCCGAACTCGACGAGGTCATGGCGGGGTCCGTCCTGCTCACCGACGAAGGCGAAGGTCTCTGCCGCCTCCGCCTCCTCTATGTCGAGCCATTCGCCCGCGGCCTCGGTATCGGGGAAGCGCTGGTCCGAGCGACGATCGATTTCGCCCAAGCCGCCGGCTACCGCGACATGACGCTCTGGACCCATACGATCCTGGAGAGCGCGCGGCGGCTCTATGCGCGGCACGGCTTCGTGCTGACGGAGAGCGCGCTGCACGAAACCTTTGGCCAACCGCTGATGGGCGAAACCTGGTGCCGCCGGCTCGATTAAGCCGCCCGCTCAGACGGCGAGCGACAGCGGCGCGACATCCTCCGCCGGATCGAGCAGGGAGAGTTCGTCCACGAAGGCGGTGGCGAAGCTCGCGGTGCCAAGCGTTTTCGCGCCCGCGCGCTCAGCCGCCACCGCGAAGCAGGCATGAGCGGCGGCGGCGGCCTGCAAGGCCCGGGGCTCGGCCGCCAGCATGGCGGCAACCGCGGCGCCGAGGCTGCAGCCGGCCCCGGTGATGCGGGTGAGGCGAAGATCGCCCCCCGGCACCGCAAGCACCGCTTCGCCATCCGTCACGTAATCGGTGGGGCCGCTGACGGCGACGACGGCGCCGGTCTGCCGCGCGAGCGCGGAAGCGACGCTCACCGCATCATCGGAGCGCGCGGTGCTCTCCACCCCCTTGCCGCCCGCCCCGGCCCCGGCAAGCGCCATGATTTCGCTGGCATTGCCGCGAATGACACGCGGCTTGAAGGGCAGAAGCGCGCGCACCGCATCATCATAGGCGAGGGCGCCGGCGCCGATCGCCACCGGATCGAGCACCCAGGGCTTGCCCGCGCCATGCGCGGCCTCCGCCGCTTCGAGCATGGCGGATGGTTCGCAGCTCATCAACGTCGCCGTGTTGATCCACATGGCCGAAGCCCCTGCCCCGAAGGCACGCGGCCAGCCGATCGCCGAGCCGATCGCCGGCGCGGCACCAAGGGCGAGCAGCACATTGGCGTTGAAATTGGCAGTGACGTAGTTCGTCAGCCCATAGATGAAGGGCTGCGACGCTTTGACCGCCGCGAGCGCACCGCGCACCAATGGGTCTGACCAGCTGACCGTTCGCATCCCTGCCTCCGCTTCCCGACCGTCGATCCACGGCAGCAACTGTGCCGGGACCGGGTGCGGAGGGGAAGGCCTCGCCGCCGCCGCCCTGGGCCGCCGTCAGCGGGCCGCTGGCTCAGAAGCGCAGGGCCCCAGCGTTGCGATAGAGGATGTAGAGGGCAACCACGAAGATGAAGGCGGCGAAGATACGGTTGAGCGCCCCCTTGCGCCCGGCGAGGCCTTTCGTCAGCCGCATGCCGAGCATGCCGCCCGCGAAGCCGCCGAGGATATATTCGAGCGCCACGGTCCAGTCGACGAGGCCGGAGGTGCTGTAGCTGATGGCGGTCGTCAGCCCGAACGCGCCGACAGCGAGCAGCGAGGAGCCGATCGCGCAAATCATCGGCATGCCGGTGGCGAAGAGCAGGCCCGGCACGATGAGGAAGCCGCCCCCGATCCCGAAAAAGCCCGAGAGCGCGCCGACCGCGAGAGCGGTGCCGATCAGCGGCCACTGGCTGCGCGCCGTCGGCTGCCACAGGCGGCAGAGCTTGCCGCTATCGCGTGCCTCGGCATCCCCCGCCGGCCTCTCCTTCCGCCGCAGCATGAGCACGCCAACGGCGATCATCAGCAGAGCAAACAGAAAGATCAGCTGCTTCCCGTCCACCTGCTTGCCGATGAAGGCGCCGAGGGTTGCACCGGCGACGCCCACGATGGAGAAGAGAATGGCGCATTGCCAGCGCACGATGCCCTGCCGCGCATAGCCGCCAAAGTTGGCGAAGGCATTGGCGGAAACGGCAAGCGCCCCGGTGCCGATCGCCGCATGCGGCGAGAGCCCGACCACGTAAAGGAGCAGCGGCGTCGCCATGATCGAGCCGCCGCCGCCGATCAGCCCGAGGGTGAAGCCGACAAGGCCGCCGCACAGGATCGCGAGGGCGGCATGAAGCAGATCCATCGCCGTGAACTCTCTGGCTAAAGCAGATCCTGGTCAGACGGGATAGCCTGGCCAGGGGAAGAGGCTCGCACAAACAATCGGCCGGTGCCCCTCAGCCCTCGGCGCGGGCGCCGATCCGGTGCGGCTGCACCAGCCATTCCCGCCCCTTCAACATGCCGTGCCAATAAATACGCGGCAGGATCCGGTCCTTCAGAAACCAGGCGAGGCGCGTCGGCCGCGTGCCGTCGAGGATGAATTTCGGGAAGGTCGGCTGCAGCTTGCCGCCATAGCCGAATTCGGCGAGGACGATCTTGCCGCGCTCGACCGTCAAAGGGCAGGAGCCGTAGCCGTCATACCCGGCTTCGGGCGCCTGGCCGCGGAGCGCGGCAAGGACATTGACCGCCACGACCGGCGCCTGGGCGCGTGCCGCCGCCGCCGTTTTCGCATTTGTGGTGGAGCAGCCGTCACCGAGGCCGAAGACGTTCGGATAACGGGGGTGCCGCAAGGTCTCCGGATCGACATCAACATAGCCGTTGGCGGCGGCCAGCGGGCTTTCGCGGATGAAATCGGGGGCGCATTGCGGCGGCACCGCATGGAGCATGTCAAAGCCGCGCTCCACCGTAACGAGCGCGCCATCCTCGCCCTTCTGTTCGAAGGTCGCGACGCGTGCCGCGCCATCCACCGCCACGAGCTTCGATTCGAAGCGAAGATCCACGCCGTATGCGCGGATATACTCCATCAGCGCAGGCACATAGGCCGCGACGCCGAAGAGTACCGCGCCGGCATTGTGGAACTCGACCTGAATCTGCCCGAGCCGACCCTTGTCTCTCCACTGGTCGCAGGAAAGGTAGAGGGCCTTTTGCGGCGCGCCCGCGCATTTGATGGGCATCGGCGGCTGCGTGAACAAGGCGCGTCCGCCGGCCAATGCCTGGACCGTCTGGTACGTGTAGGGCGCGAGATCGAACCGGTAGTTGGAGGTGACACCGTTGCGCCCAAGCGCCTCCGGCAGGCCCTTGATCGCTGCCCAGTTCAGCTTGATGCCAGGGGCGACGACCAGCGCGCGGTAGCGCAGCGCTGCGCCGCTGGCGAGAATGACCTCGTCGCTGTCCGGCGAAAAGCCCGCGGCAGCCTCGCGCACCCACGTCACCCCGTGCGGCATCACCTGGGCCATGGGCCGGCGTGTCACCTCCGGGCGGAAGATCCCGGCACCGACCAATGTCCAACCCGGCTGGTAGAAATGATCCTCGGCCGGCTCGACAATGGCGACCGTCAGGCGCGGCTGCCGCTTGAGCAGGCTCGCGGCGGTCGCAATCCCCGCGCTGCCGCCGCCCACGACGACGACATCATAGCGCTTTGGCGCCGGGGCGCTCCCCGATGCGGCGGAGGCTGAGGGCGATGCCGCCGAGGCGAGGCGCGGCGCGAGGGCTGAGAGATCATAGCCGGCAGCGCCCGCTCGCGCGATCACTTGCTCCGCCGGCAGGCTCCCCGCCTGGGCGAGGGCCCAGAGCGTGGCGGAGCGGGTGCCGGTGCGACAGTATGCGAGAATGGGGCGAGGCTCCGCCGCGAGGGCCTGCCGCAGGCGGCTGACCGCTTCCGGCGGGAACTGCCCCGGCACGATCGGCAGATGGATGAAGCCGAGGCCGAGGCTCCGCGCCCTTTCGGCCATCGCCGCGGCAGAAGGCTGGCCCGCCTCCTCGCCATCTGGCCGATTGCAGAGGATGGTGCCAAAGCCCTCGGCCGCGGCACGGGCGATATCCGCTTCCGTCAACTGCGGAGAGACCCAGAACTGGCCGTCGATTTCCTTGAAAGCCATGGCGATGATCCACCCCGAATTCTGTTATTGGCCGCGCGGGCGCTGCGTGGCGCGGTAGAGCGCCATGCCGCACAGCATCGCGGCGACGAAGACGATGCTCTTGCCATAGCCCATCGAGAGGGAGGCGATGGCAGGGCCCGGACAGAAGCCGGCGAGCCCCCAGCCGATGCCGAAGAGCAGCGCGCCCGCCAGCAGCCGGTAATCGATGCTCCGCGCCGTCGGCCACTGAAATCGCTCCGCCAGCAGGGGGCGGGCGCGGCGCCTGGCGAGCGCCACACCGAGCATGGATGCAAAGACGGCGCCCGCCAGCACGAAGGCGAGGCTCGGATCCCATGGCCCGGCAAGATTGAGGAAGCCGATCACCCGGGCGGGATTGACCATGCCGGAGAGCGACAGGCCGAGGCCGAAGACAAGGCCGGCGAGAAGGGCGGCGGCACGGACGGCGAATGCCTGCATCACGGCTGCCCTCCCAGCAGATGATGGGTGACGAAGACAGTCGCCACGGCTGCCGCCATGAACACCCCGACTGCAACGAGCGACCGCGGCGATAACCGTGCGAGGCCGCAGACACCGTGGCCGCTGGTGCAGCCGGTGCCGAGCCGCGTGCCGAAGCCGACGAGGAGGCCGCCCGCGATCACGACCAGCCATCCCGCCTCGATCCGCACCATCGGCAGATGCCCGGTGATGACGCGGTAGAGCAGCGGCCCAAGCAAAAGCCCGACCAGGAAGAGCAGGCTCGACACAGCCTCCCGCCCCCAACGGCCAAGAAGGCCGCCGAGCAGGCCGCTGATCCCGGCGATGCGACCGTTCAGCACGAGAAACAGCGCGGCGGCGGTGCCGATCAGCAGGCCGCCGGCGAAAGATTGCGCATAAATCAGCAGCGCCATGGCCTAGCCCTCCCCGGCCGCGGCGAGCCGCGCGAAGGCAGCCGCGCCCGCCCTATCGAAGGAAGCGGCGCCTTCTGCGCCTTGGGCCGCAACCGCAACCGGGCGAGAGTCTCCGACACGGGCGACGCTCACCCCGTTGGGGCAGAAGATATCGTGCAAGGCACTCAGCAGGCGACCGAGGCGGGCATCCTTCAGATGATAGATCACCGCCTTGGCTTCCCGCCGGCCTTCGATGAGGCCGCTCTCACGGAGCGCGGCCAGTTGCTGGGACAAGCTCGGCTGCCGGATGCCGAGCCGGGCCTCGATCTCACTGACAGCGAAAGAACCTTCCACGAGCAGGCAAGCGATCATCAAGCGTTGCGGATTGCCGAGCAGCTTGAGCAGATCGGCAACCTCTTCGGCCTGCTTGGCCATGGCTCGCGGCAGGCTCGTTACGGCCGGATCACGCATCAGCCGCCTCCAGCCGATAGTACCAGTCGCACCCGGTCGGCACGCCCGCCGATGCCGCCGCCTCGGGCACCACCATCGGCGGTGGCAACAGCGCGGGATCCCCCGGCTGCCAGCCCTCGGGCAGAAAGACCTGCCGCGCATCGCTCTCCCGCAGGGCTGCGACGAGGCGAAGCAACTCCGCGACGCTGCGGCCAACCGATTGGGGATACCAGGTGATGGCGCGGATGATGCCCGCCGGGTCGATGATGAAACTCGCCCGCACGGTCGCGCTCGTCGCCGCGCCAGGGCGCAGCATGCCGTAGGCGCGGGCGATCACCATGGAGGGGTCTTCGACAATCGGGAAAGGCACGCGCACGCCGAACCGGCTTTCAATGCCGGTGAGCCAGGCGATATGCGCAAAGAGGCTATCGACCGAGAGGCCGAGCAGATCGCAGCCGAGCGCCTGGAAACGATCGTGAGCGCGCGCGAGGGAAAGGAACTCGCTCGTGCAAACCGGGGTGAAATCCGCCGGATGGGCAAAGAACAGAAGCCAGCGGCCGCGATAATCCGCAATCCCCCGCTCCCCCATCGTCGTCCGCGCGCGAAAGAGCGGTGCCGGCTCATTCAGCAGCCCCCAGCCTCCGGCCGCGGCTTCGGAGCTTCCTGCCCTCTCCTCGTGCATCTGGTCGCTCATAGGCCCTCGCTTGTCGGTTTCCGACGAGATCGCTCGCAGCACATATTCATTATACACTTTACTAAAGTCAATATCGAAAATATGATAGCGATTGTCCCACAACGGGCGGCACCTGCCGCTGCCAATGAAGGAGAGGACGATGTCCGGCGAGATGGCGATGGGCGAGGACACGGCGCTTGCCGCAGCCCGGTCCGTGGTAGAAAGCGCCCTGGCGCGCGCGGTCGCGCAGCCGCAGGTCACCGCGTTTTTCGACGAGCCGACGAATACCGCATCCTATGTCGTGCATGACCCGGCCAGCCGCGCCTGCGCGGTGATAGACTCGGTACTCGATTTCGATGCCGCCGCCGGGCGGACCGCGAGGACCAGCGCCGACCGGATCATCGCCTTCATCGAGAGCAACCACCTCACCCTGCGATGGATCCTCGAAACCCATGTCCATGCCGACCATCTTTCGGCGGCGCCCTACCTGAAGGAGAGGCTTGGCGGGAAGCTCGGCATCGGTGAAAACATTCGCGTCGTGCAAGGGATCTTCGGAAAGATCTTCAATGCCGGCAGCGAATTCGAACGTGATGGCAGCCAGTTCGACCATCTCTTTCGCGACGGCGAAGCCTTCTCGATCGGCGATCTCGCCGCCATCGCGCTCCACACCCCCGGGCACACGCCCGCCTGCATGACCTATGTCATCGGCGACGCCGCCTTTATCGGCGATACCTTGTTCATGCCGGATTTCGGCACCGCCCGCGCCGATTTCCCCGGGGGCGATGCACGCACGCTCTATCGCTCCGCCCGGCGCGTCCTCTCCCTCCCGCCCGCGACGCGTCTCTTCCTCTGCCATGACTACAAGGCCCCAGGCAGGGAAACCTATGTCTGGGAGACGACGGTCGCAGCCGAGCGCGCCGACAACATCCATGTGCAGGATGGCATTGCCGAGGATGCCTTCGTGGCGATGCGCGAGGCCCGCGACAGAACCCTCTCCATGCCAAAGCTCATTCTACCATCTGTGCAAGTGAACATGCGCGCGGGCGAGATGCCGCCGCCCGAAGATGACGGCCACCAATACCTCAAGATCCCGCTCAATCGCCTCTAGGCAGCCTGGCCGAGCGGCTTGAGTGGCACGTAAGCGAAGACGAACCACTCTCGGTTCGGGCCACCGGCGGGTGCGCCGCGTAGCCGAACGAGCCAGCTTGCGCTAGCCTCAGCCGCAAACAAAGCGGGCCGGAGGCAGAATGGCGACCCTCCCAAGCCGGCGGCAGGAGGAGCGGATCACCATGGCGGATTATTTCCTCGGGATCGACGTCGGCACGGGCAGTGCGCGGGCCGGCCTGTTCGACGCCGAAGGCAAGCTCTACGCCAGCGCCAAGCGAGAGATCGCGCTGCATCGCGCCGCGGGGGATATCGCCGAACAATCGAGCGAGGATATTTGGCGCGCCGTCTGCGAGGCGGCCCGCGCGGCGCTCGCCGCGGCGGCGATCGATCCGGCGCTGGTACGCGGCATCGGCTTCGATGCCACCTGCTCGCTCGTGGCGATCGGCGCCGATGGCGCGCCCGTGCCGGTCAGCCAGTCCGGCGATCGCGCGCGCAACATCATCGTCTGGATGGATCACCGCGCCGTCGCCGAAGCCGCCTTCATCAACCAAACGGCGCATCCCGTGCTGCGCTATGTCGGCCATGTGATCTCGCCCGAGATGGAAACGCCGAAACTTCTCTGGCTGAAGCGGCACCTGCCGGAAAGCTACGCGCGCGCGGCGCATTTCATGGATCTGACCGATTATCTGACCTGGCGGGCCAGCGGCAGCCTCGCCCGCTCGCTCTGCACGGTAACCTGCAAATGGACCTACCTCGCGCATGAGCGGCGCTGGGATGAGACCTACTTCCACGCGATCGGGCTTGGCGATCTGGCGGAGGCGGGCTTCCGCCGCATCGGCACCGAGATGGTGGAGCCCGGCACCCCGCTTGGCCAGGGATTGACGGCCGATGCCGCCGAAGCGCTCGGCCTGCTGCCGGGCACGGTGGTTGCCGCCGGGCTCATCGATGCGCATGCTGGTGGCATCGGCACGGTGGGCGCGGCGGGCGCGGGCGGCGCAGCGACCGGGGAGAGCGGCCTCACCGGGCGGATGGCCTATGTCTTCGGCACCTCCGCCTGCACCATGGCGAGCAGCACCGAAGCCGCCTTCGTGCCCGGAATCTGGGGCCCCTACTATTCCGCCATGGTGCCCGGCCTCTGGCTGTGCGAAGGCGGCCAATCCGCCGCCGGCGCCGGGATCGACCATCTGCTGCGCTGCCACCCCGCCAGCGCCGAGGCCGAGCGCGCCGCAGAGGCGGCGGGCGTTTCGCTCGTCGATTGGGTCGCCGCAGCAGCAGCCGAGCGGTTAGCCGCCACCGCACCGGAAGCGGTGATCGGCAGCCTCGCCGTAGTGCCGGATTTCCTCGGCAACCGCGCACCGCTCGCCGACCCTGATGCGCGGGCGGTCGTCGCCGGCCTCGGCATGGATCGCTCCGCGGAAGGGTTGGTGGGCCTCTATCTCGCCGGCATCGCCGGGCTCGGCTACGGCATGCGGCAGATCCTGGCGGCAATGGAAGCGGAAGGGATCGTCATCGACACCGTGGTGGTGAGCGGCGGGGCCGGGTCGGCACCCCTGGTGCGCCAGCTTCTCGCCGATGCCGCCGGCGTGCCGGTCGCGGGCACGCGCTCGGCAGAACCCGTGCTGCTGGGTGCGGCCATGCTCGGCGCGGTCGCGGCCGGGCGCTATGCGGATCTTGGCGCCGCCATGCCGGCGATGTCCGCGCTCGACAGGATCTACCGGCCCGAAGCAGGCGCGCGGGCCGCCTGGCACCAGCGCCGCTACCAGACCTTCTGCGCGTTGCAGGCGGCGGCGCGGACGCTGCGCTGAGAGAGCAGCCGCCGCGCGTTCAGAGGAAGTTCGCGGAGATGTTGACGGTCAACGCCAGGATGACGGTGTTGAACATGAAGCCGATGAAGCCGTGCAGCGTCGCCAGGCGGCGGATCTTGCGCGAGGTGATCTGCACGTCCGACACCTGGAACGTCATGCCGAGCACCATCGAGAAATAGACGAAATCGAAATAATCCGGCTCCGGCTCCTGCGGAAAATCGAGCCCGCCATCCGTCGCGGCGCTGCCGTCCGAGATAGCGTAGAACTCGTGCGCATAGCGCAGCGCGAAGATTAGCTGCGTGGTCAACCACGAAATCAGCAAGGTGCCGATGACCAGGGTGAGGTGCGCCAGCTTGACGGAGCCTTTGAGGCTGCCGGCGTTGTGGAATTCGAGAATGACGACGAAGAGGCTCCAGAAGATCGCGGCGAGGCTGACGGCGAAGACCGTCCATTCACCATCTTCCTGAGCCTCGGCGCGGGCCGGCATGTCGAGCGGCAGCGTTCGCCACATCGTGATCGACCAGAGGCCGATAAAGGTGATCGACCCGATATCCCAGGTCAGCACGAAATCGGCGTGCGGGCCGGCAAAGCCGATGATCGAACGATAGGGCTGCAGCACGCCGGTCAGAAGCGCGACCAGCACCGCCACCAGAAGTTGATAGCGACTCGAAACCAGCTTGATGATCCGTGGCATTGCACGCCCCGCCCGTGAAAGGCGCCATAGCGACACGGGGCGGCACAGCTTGCAAGCCGCGCCCGCTGCCCGTACGCCGCACTGCACGGTTAGACCCTTGCGCCTGCCCATCGTCTCTGCAACCTGAAGACTTCAACGGACGAGGACAGGCCGATGCAACACCCACAAGCCCCGGGCACGAGAGCAGGCACGGCGCGGGAGTTCGGCACTGCCTGGACCAGCCGGCCTACCCATCGCCGCTGGCTCGAGCGCAGCGCCGATGCCCTGCTCGCGCAGTTCCAGCACAATTCGATCGACCCGGCGGGCGGGTTTTTCGACCTCGATATTGCCGGCCAGCCGCGGCGCGAGACGCGGGTGCGCGAACTCGTCACCACCACGCGCGTCACGCATTGCTTCGCGATCGCCCATATGGCGGGCTGGCCGGGTGCGGAAGCGCTTGTCCGCCACGGCCTCGCGGCGCTTTGGGATCTGCATCGCGACCATAGCCGCGGCGGCTATTGCTGGCAGGCGGGTCCGGGCGCGGATACCTCGAAACAGGCCTATGGCCACGCTTTCGTTCTGCTCGCCGCCGCCTCGGCCAAGATGGCCGGTTTCGCGAGCGCGGACCGTCTGCTCGCGGATGTGACGGAGGTGCTCAACACCCGTTTCTGGGAAGCCGAACATGGGGCAGTGGCCGAGGAGTTCCGCGAGGATTGGAGCCCGCTCAGCGCCTATCGCGGGCAGAACGCCAATATGCATCTGACCGAGGCGCTAATGGCCGCCTACGAGGCGACGGGCGACAGCGCCTATTTGCGCCAGGCCGAAAGCATCGCCGATCTGGTAATCAATCGCATCGCGCGCGCCCACGGCTGGCGGGTCATCGAGCACTTCGACGCGCATTGGACACCGGACCTCGCCTATCGCGGCTCGGACATGTTTCGACCGCAAGGGACGACGCCTGGCCATGCCCTGGAATGGTCTCGGCTGGTGGCGCAGTTGCAGGTTCTCTCGCAAGACGCGCCTGCCTGGATGGCGGAGGCAGCGGCCGGGCTGTTCCGCCAGGCGGTGACAGATGGGTGGGACCCGCAAACGGGTGGCTTCTACTACACCCTCGGCTACGACAATGCCCCGCTCATCCGCGACCGGCTGTGGTGGCCGTGCTGCGAGGCAGTCGCCGCCGCAGCCTTTCTCGCAGCCCGGGCCGGCGATGATAGCTTCTATGAGGACTGGTATCGGCGGGTGTGGAACTGGATGGCGCAATATCTCGCCGATCCGGTGCATGGCGGCTGGTATCCGGAACTGGACGAAGCGCTCAACCCGCGGCCGCGGTTCTTCGTCGGCAAGCCCGATATCTACCACCTGCTGCAAAGCTTCCTCATTCCGCTCTATCCGGCGGGGGGGAGCCTCGGCGCGATGGTGCGGCGCGCGGCCGAGCGTCCACCCGCGTAAGGCAGGCTCACTCGACCAAAGAAGCGGAGGAGTGGCTGGCGCGCGATCGCGGAAGCGCGCCAGCGCAATGGTCAGCGCGCCCGCTGCGCGGGGCCGCCCTTCTCATCATCGGGGTTGACGGGCGAGGGGGGCATGCCGCCGCGCGGCGCCGGATCCTGGATGTATTGGAAGGGCTTGCCATCATAGGCCGGGCCCTCGTTCCAGGGGCCGCGGTAATCTTCGCCCTGGGAGAGGTTGAAGACGATATTGACCGTGTCGTCCGGCGCCACGGTGCCGAACATCGGATCGTCCAGCTTCCCCATGCTTTCCAGCGCCTTCATGAACATGTTCGTATGGGTAATCTCCCGGGTCAGCAGATGGGTCAGCACCTTCCTTGTGCCCTCATCGCTGCACCGCTTGATCAGCGCCTCATAGGTCTGGCGGGCACCGCCCTCGGCGGAGATATTGGCCCTGAGGTCGCGCACCACGTTGCCGCCTTCCTGAACATATGCCGCGGTCCAGGCCGTGCCCTGGCTATCGACGAGATGCGGGCCCACGCCCTTCATCTGGAAGAGCGGCGCCTCGTACACTCCCGCCTGGTCGATTTTCGAGGTGTGCTGGACGATGAGTTTCCCCACCATCTCGAGATGGCTGAACTCCTCGATCGCGATATCCTGCAGCATATCGCGAATGGCCGGGTCAGTGACATGGAAGGACTGCACCCAATATTGCAGGGCTGCCGTCAATTCCCCCGTCGCACCGCCGAACTGTTCAAGCAGAAACTGCCCGAACATCGGATCGGGCGTGCCGACATTAACCGGCATGATGGTTTCTTTACGATGGTAGAACATAAGACTTCCCCCCGGGCGGTGTTTCAGACCGCCTGGAGGTGAGGCGCAGGCCGAGGACATACAAGCAGGGCCGGACCACAGGGACGTGACCGCGCCTTCAAGTTCCAGTGGGACGCCGCTCGCGGAAAGTTGCCCGCGATGAGGAGTGAGAATGCTTGCAAGACCTGGATTAAGTTCTCAGAACATCACACCGGCGAAAAAGGGCCAGCCTTAAATCTTGACCGAGCGCACATGTCGATGTTGCTAAGATGACATCCGTCCTTCTGGTCGAAGATGAATGGCTCATTCGCACGATCATGGCGGAAGAGCTGGTCGAGGCTGGCTTCGACGTTCTCTCCTTCGAAAGCGGGGACGAGGGCGCCGCTTTCATCGAAGAGAATGGCTGTGCCTTCGATCTTCTGGTGACCGATATTCATATGCCGGGCGAGACGGATGGGATTGCCCTGGCGCGGCTGGTGCAGCAGCGCTGCCCGGCGATGCCGATCATCTATACCACCGGCCGCCCGGACGCTTTGGACCGGGCGGATACGCGCGGCCCGAAAGTTCTGGCCTTGGTCAAGCCCTATAAGCCGAGCCGGCTGATCGCCGCCATCCGCAGCGTGACCGAGCCGACCGCACCGAGCTGAACAGCCCGGCGCCGCGGCTCTGCCCCGCGCGCCGCTAGCCGAAGGGTTGAGGCGCCGAAAGCGCCTCCACCCTTGGTGCGAAATCAATCAACCAGATCTGCGTAGAGGGGCGTGCTGAGGTAGCGTTCGCCGTAGGAGGGAATGATCGTCACGATCAGCTTGCCGGCATTCTCCGGCCGACGGGCGATGACGCTCGCCGCCCAGAGCGCGGCGCCGGAGGAGATGCCGACCAGCAGCCCCTCTTCCCGCGCAACCTGCCGCGCCGTATCGAAGGCATCCTGATTGGCCACCCGCACCACCTCGTCATAAACCTCGGTGTTCAGCACATCCGGCACGAAGCCGGCGCCGATCCCCTGGATCGGGTGCGGCCCCTTCTTGCCGCCCGACAGGATGGGCGACGCATCCGGCTCGACCGCGATCGCCTTGAAGGATGGCTTGCGGGCCTTCAGGATTTCCGCCGTTCCGGTAATGGTGCCGCCGGTGCCGATGCCGGAGACGAGAAAGTCCACCATGCCATCGGTATCCCGCCAGATCTCCTCGGCCGTGGTATTGCGATGGATCTCCGGATTGGCGGGATTCTTGAACTGCTGGGGCATGAAATAATCGGGGCCGGAAGCCGCGATCTGCTCGGCACGCGCAATGGCCCCGCCCATGCCTTCCGGCCCGGGCGTCAACACCAGTTCCGCGCCATAGGCACGCAGCAGCATGCGCCGCTCGCGGCTCATCGTTTCGGGCATCGTCAGGATGCAGCGATAGCCCCGCGCGGCGCAGACCATGGCGAGCGCGATGCCGGTATTGCCCGAGGTCGGCTCCACGATGATCGAATTCGGCCCGATCAGCCCCGCCTTCTCCGCCGCGTCGATCATCGCGACGCCGATGCGGTCCTTCACGCTGTGGCCCGGATTGAAATATTCGAGCTTGGCGACCACCCGCCCCGCCCCTTCGGGCACCAGCTTGCGAATGGCGACGAGCGGCGTATTGCCCACCAGGGCGGTCACATCATTGGCGATTTTCACGAAAAATCTCTCCCTACTACCTGGCAAATCTTACACCAGCCCGGATTTTCCTGAAACTCAGGAAGAATTTTCTCCGATCACCGCGGGCTGCGCAGGCTGCTTCTCTCTTCAGATCGTCCAATCGAAGGAATCGTACGCAAGGCTCGCCAGAACCTCATCCATTCCGCCGAGAGAGGGAGCGGTCCCCATCATTCGTACGAGCTTGGCGGGAACGCCGGCGACCACCGCATTCGGCGGCACCGGACGCAGAACGACCGAGCCGGCAGCGACGCGGGCATTCTCGCCGATCTCGATATTGCCGAGGATCTTGGCGCCCGCCCCGATCATCACCCCGCGGCGGATCTTGGGATGCCGGTCCCCGGCCTCCTTGCCGGTGCCGCCCAGCGTCACGTTCTGCAGCAGCGAGACATTGTCTTCCACGACCGCGGTTTCGCCTACGACGAGGCCGGTCGCATGGTCGAGCAAGATCCCCTGCCCGAGGCGGGCGGCCGGGTGGATATCCGTCTGGAATACCTCGGACGAGCGGCTTTGCAGATAAAGGGCGAAGTCCCGCTCGCCGTTCTGCCACAGCCAATGCGTCACCCGATGCGCCTGGATGGCGTGAAAGCCCTTGAAATAGAGGAAGGGCTCGATGAAGCGCTCGCAGGCCGGGTCGCGCTCGAACACCGCTTCGATATCGGCCTTGAAGGCGCAGCCGATCCCGGGGTCTGCCGAGAGCGCCTGGTGAAAGGCCTGAACGATGAGCGGCAGGGCGATGACGTCGTTTTTCAGCCGCGACGAGACCCGGTGGCAGACCGCCGCTTCAAAAGACGGCTGGTTGATGATGGACTCGAAGAACAGTGTGGCGAGGGCCGGAGCCTTGGCATAGGCCTCCTCCGCTTCGCGCCGCAGGCGCCGCCATAGGGGATCGGTCGGGTGCCCTTCCTTCGGGCGGGGCACGATGGCAAGGGGACTGCTTGCTCCGCGGCTCAAGGTCAAACCTCCTTCTGCGCCTTTGCCGGGAAAGAGAACCCAGCCAGTCCTTTATAGCCGTTCCCGCGGGGGCGACCACGGGGGCCGGCGCATGCCGCCCCGGCTTCGTTTGCCGGAACGGCGAGCGGCGGCCCAGCGGATCCTGGGCTCGACGGCGGCCGGGAAGCGGCTATCTTGACCAGCATGAAACTGATCAGCTGGAACCTGCTGCACAAGGAAGGCGCGGCCGTTGCCGAGGTGGCCCGTCTGATCGAGGGGGAGCAGCCGGACGCCATGCTGATGCAAGAGGTGACGGCGGCCTTCGAGGAATTGCCGCATCTCCTCGGCGGCAGCTTCACCCGCATGCCGCTGCCGGGCCGCCGCCACGGGCTTGCCATCTGGACACCCATCCCCCCTGCCCGCCCGCCGGTGATGATCGCGCTCCCGGCCGGGGCGGTCGTCCGGCGCATCTGCCAGATCACCGAACTCGGCCCCTGCGCGGTCGCCAATGTGCATCTCTCGCATTCCCAACTGCTCAATCGCCGCCAGCTGCGCCATATCGCCGAACACCTGCCGCCGCGCGCCGCCATCCTCGGGGATTACAACCTCGTGGGGCCGCCGCTCCTGCCGGGCTTCGAGGATGCGGGCCCTCGCCAGCCGACGCATCGGATGAGCGATCTTCTGCCGCTGCGGCTCGATCGCGCGCTCATTCGCGGCCTCACCTGCCTCGAAACGCGGGTGCTGGAGCGCGGCACTTCGGACCATCACCCGATCCTCGTCTGCCTGGTGCCGAACGAGGGTGGCCCGCGCAAGCGCGGCCTGTCGCTGCCACCGCGCCTTGCGCGCTACGCCTCCATCGGCTCCGAACGGCTGCGGTTCAAGGGGCGCTCTGACTGAGCCGGCGGTTCAGCGCGAGAGAATGCGGGGCGATTCAGGCGCCCAGGACGCCCAGACCGGCATGCCGAGCGAGAGATGCCCCGCCGTATCGCTCGGCAGATCGGCCCAGAGTTCGCCCTCCGCGCCATCGGCGAGGCCGAGCTTCACCCGGGTCAGCGAGCCGAAGAAGGTCACGTCATCGACGATCGCAGGCACCGCCACCGCCGGCTGCGGCTCATGCCGAGCGGAGAGGGTGACGTGCTCGGGGCGCAAAAAGAGTTCGACCTCGGCGCCGGCCGGGTAAGCGGCGGCCGCCTGGGCCGGCAGCGCGATCTGCCCGATCCGCACCGCCGCGCCATCGACGCGGCCGGCCAGCACGCCCCCGGCGCCGATGAACCGCGCGACGAAGCCATCCGCCGGGGCACGATAGATCTCGGCCGGCGGCGCCATCTGCAGCACATGGCCTTCGCTCATCACCGCTACCCGGTCGGAAATCGACAGAGCCTCTTCCTGATCATGCGTCACGAAGACCGTGGTGATGCCGGTCTCCTGCTGGATGCGGCGGATCTCGGAGCGAAGCTGCGTGCGCACCTTGGCATCGAGGGCCGAGAGCGGCTCGTCGAGCAGGAGGATGTCGGGCTTGACGGCGAGCGCCCGGGCAAGCGCCACGCGCTGCTGCTGGCCGCCGGACATCTGATGCGGAAATTTCTGGGTATGGGCGGCGAGCCCGACCATGGCGAGCAGGCGTTCAGCTTCGGCGATCTGCGCGCGCGCATCGCCCAGACCGCGCACCCGCGGCCCGAAGCGGACATTCTGCACCGCCGTCATGTTCGGAAAGAGGCTATAGGCCTGAAAGACCATGCCCATGCGCCGCTTGTTGGGCGGCAGCCAGGTGACATCCTGGCCACCGAGCAAGACCTGCCCGGCATCGGGCGTGTCGAAACCAGCGAGAATACGCAAAAGCGTGGTCTTGCCGCAGCCGGACGGCCCGAGCAGGCAGAGCAATTCGCCCTGGGCGAGATCGATGTTGATGTCTTGAAGCACCGTCCGCGCGCCGAAGCTCTTGCGGATGCCGCGCAGCGTCACGCCCGAAAGCGTAGGAGTGGGGCTGATATCCATTAGTGCGCGCCTCCGACAGTAGCCGTGCCCCGGCGGCTGGTGAGCAGCACGCCAAGCATGAAAAACCAGGTGAGCAGAAAGCTGAAGACCGAGAGGGCCGCGGCCTCCGTAATCGCATTCTGCCCGGTATCGTTGATGAAGACCGCGAAGGTGTGGAAGAGCAGGACACTCGCGAAGGTGAACTCGCCGATGACGATGGTGAGGGTGAGGAGCACGGCACCCACCAGCGCCGGGCGCAGATTGGGCAGCAGCACGAGAAAGATGATCTCGCCCCAGCCCGCGCCGAGCGATTGCCCCGCTTCCGTCAGCGTCCGCAGATCGAGAGTGGAGAGCCCGACCTCGATCGAACGATAGGCATAGGGGAGCGCCAGGAAGAAGTAGGGAATGACGAGGTAGTTCGGCGTGCTGATGAGCCAGGAGGGGCCGGTATAGAGCGTCGTCAGCCCGTCGATCAGCGCGATCGCCGGAATGACGAAGGGCAGGTTCGAGATGAACTCGAACAAGGGCTTGAGCTTCGGCGCCTTGAGATGGACGAAGATCATCGCCGGCAGGAGAAGGACGAAGCTGAGCAGGATCGTCTCGGCGGCGAGGCGGAGCGACAGGAACAGGCTGGACCAGAAGCCCGGCGCATGCAGCATCGCGCCATAGGCGGAAAAGCCGTAGCGATGCCCGCCTTCCCAGAGGCTGAAAATCCCGGTGACGATGAGGGGCACGAAGAAGAAGACGGCCCCGAGGGCGATGATGATCCAGTTGACGAGGCCGAGGCCGCGGCGCGCGCCATAAGTCTGCCGCCCGCGCGCCGGCGGGCGGGCGGTTGCGCCGGTTGCGGCATCGGGGGTCGCGGAGACGGAAACGCTCATGCGCGCCTCCTCCTATCGGCGCCAGCGCGCGGCATGGCGCGTGACGAGGCTGTAGATGCCGAGGACGATCACCATGACGACGATCATCCCGGTTGAAAGGGCGGCGCCCACCTGCGGATCGGACATGACGTTGCCGGAGAGCACATTGCTGATGCTGATGGTGACGAGGGCGATATTGCCGTCAGTCAGCGCATAGGGGGTGGCGAAGGCCGAAAAGGCGCTGCCGAAGAGCAGAAGGAAGCCGCCGAGCAGCGAGGGCATGAGGATCGGCAGGCCGACGAAGCGCCAATACTGCCAGGTGGAGGCGCCGAGCCCGTCGGACGCCTCGCGCCATTGCCGGCGAAGGCCCTGAATGGCCGGGGTGATGATGATGAGCATCAGCGGGATCTGGAAATAGGCGAAGGTGACGGTCAGCCCCGTCAGCGAATAGAGCGAGAAGCCCATGCTGTAGATATTGATGCCGATATTCTTGAGCATCACGGTCACGAAGCCGAGGCTGCCGAGGGTGCTGATGAAGGCGAAGGCCAGCGGCACGCCCGCGAAATTGGCGGCGACGGCGGAGAAGCTCGCGATGATCGAGCGGAGGAAGGCGGGGGCGCCGGGCTGCAGGCTCGCATAGGCGAGGAAGAAGCCGCCGATGAGGCCGGTGAGCGCGGAGGCGGCACCGAGGATGATCGAATTCTCGAAGGCGACGCGGTACTGATAGTCCCAGAGGCCAAGGATATAGGCGAAGGTGAAGCCCTTATCGCCGATGAAGCTCTGGACGATCAGAACGATGGTCGGGGCGACGAGGAAGGCGAGAACGAAGAGCAGAAAGAGGCCGACGAAGAGCCAGGGGACGGCGCGGCCGATAAACCCGCTGAGACCGCCGGAGCCTGCCGTGGCCGGCCCTTTCCGAGCCGGGCCGGTGAGGGATGGCCGGGTCGCGGGAAGTGTCTGGCCGGTCTCGCTCACAGGCATGCCAATCCGTTTCTAGAGCACATCCTGGTCGGAGGATTTCATCCGACCAGGCGAAGATGCTCGCACAAACAATAAGCCCGGGCGGATGAAGGGCGTGTCAGCGACCATCAACCGCTCTGCAGAAGATCCCCCGGCCAGATGGTGTCCTCTGGCCAGGGGGAGACGATACGCACCGCAGGATCGATCAGATCGGAGCGGTGATCGCGAGCGCCCGGGCGGGCGATGGGCGCTCTCGGCCGATCAGATCTTGACCAGCTTCGGCCACAGTTCACCCAGCACCTTCTGCGCCTTGGCGACCTGCTCCTGGCTGGCGAACTTCACGTTCTGGTAAGGACCGGCAGGCGGCAGCTTGGCGGCCAGATCGGCAGGGATGAGGTTGCGCTTGGCGAGATCGGCATAGCGCGCGGGATGCGCGTAGCCGGCCAGGAAGAGCAGCTGGCCTTCATCGGAATAGATGAATTCCTGCCACAGCTTGGCCGCCATCGGATGCGCCGCATCCCGCGGAATGGCCTGGCAGTAATAGCTGCCATAGGCCGGGCTGCCTTCCGGCACCACGACCTCGATGGTCGCCTTGCCGACCGCCTTGTCGCGGTAGCCGAGCGCCAGGTAATCCCAGTTGATGACGATCGGCGCCTGGCCGCTGACGAGCAGCGCCGGCCCGGTGGCCGCCGCCGGGTTGAGATTGCCGAGCTTGGCGAGTTCGGCGAAATAGTGCACGCCCGGCGCGATATCATCGTAGGAACCGCCATTGCCGAGCGAGGCGGCGAAGACCGCCGCGAAAGCGGCACCGGCGCCGAGCGGGCTGCCGTTCAGGGCGATCATGCCTTTGTATTCGGGCTTCTTGAGATCCGCCCAGCTGCGCGGCGCCGTCTTCACCACAGTGGTATTGGTGGCGATGGAGATCACACCGAAATAATCCGCGACCCAGAGGCCGTGCGGATCCTTCATGGTCGCGGGGATGCTGTTCCAGGTCGCGACCTTGTACGGCGTGAAGAGCTTCTGCTTCGCGCCGATGGCGGCGAAGGAGGGGCCGACATCCACCGCGTCCGGCGCGCGATTCTGCCCCTTAAGGCTGCGCACGGCCTGCAATTCCTGGGCGGAAGAACCGTCCGGGTTCGCGTCGTCGATGGCGATGCCGTATTTCGCGGTGAACCTGTCCATCAGAGCGCCGTAATTTGCCCAATCCCGCGGCAAAGCGATGACGTTGAGCTTGCCTTCCTTTTTGGCCGCGGCAATCAGCGCGTCCATGCTCGCGGCAGCCTGGGCCGGGCTCAGGCCAGGCACGGAGGCGAGTGCCGCGCCGGCCAGGCCGGCAAGGCCAAGCTTCGCATAGTCGCGTCGGCCGAGAAGGGTCGTGTCGATCGGCATTGAGGGCCCCTTGTAGGAGTGGATGAAGAAGGCAGGCACGCCGCCGGGCAGAGCGCGGGCCGTCGGCAGCCGCACCCGGACACAGGCAGCATGCCCCGCCGCCTTGGCCGCTTACAGCGCCAGCGGAGCCTGGACAATGCAAGTTCCGTGACAGTTTGACGACGGCTAACAGAGAGTTCAAGGCGCCATCGCAACTTTGCATAGGAGAAGCGCGTGCGCGAGACCTACTTGCACCAAACCGGCGAAACATGCGCCTGAAAACGACGCTCGCCGCACGCGCAACGCAAGGCGGCAGAGGGCCAGCTGGCGCTTGTTCTTATTTTGTTCTTGCACTCCCGCGCCCGCTCTGCGAATCTGGGCATCGGAAAAAGGGGGTTTCATGGAATCCGCCGCACCGCGCCGCCCAGAGCCTGTCGCGCCACTGCCGATCGCTCGGCGGAGCAGACGCAACGCGGAGGAAACGGCCCAGGGGAGCCCGCGCCCGGCGGGCTCTCTCGGCCGGCATGGCCGCGGGGCGACTATCAACCCTGCCGTCCGTTTCGAGGCGACAGAGCGGGTGCTGGCTGAAGACGGCTGGGGCAGTTTGGATGCCGAGCTGAGCAGCCTGCCGCCGCTCGAAACCACGCTGATCCGGGACCGCAGCCGCAGCGCGATCACCCGCAATACGAGCCCGGACCTTGGCTTCGACCGCTCGATCAACCCCTATCGCGGCTGCGAGCACGGCTGCGTCTATTGCTTCGCGCGGCCGAGCCACGCCTATCTCGGCTATTCGCCCGGCCTCGATTTCGAGACCAAGCTGCTGTTCAAGCCCGAGGTCGCCCGGCTTCTGGAGCAGGAGTTGCGCCGCCCGTCCTACCGCCCGCGGCCGATCACCCTTGGCGCCAATACCGATCCCTATCAGCCGATCGAGCGCCGGTTACGGCTGACGCGCGAGGTGCTCGAAGTACTGCGGCGCTTCCGCCACCCGGTCAGCATCGTCACCAAATCCGCAAGCATCCTGCGGGATGTGGATCTCCTTGGCGCGCTCGCGGCGGAAGGGCTGGTGCATGTCTTCCTCTCGATCACGACCCTGGATGCGGAACTCGCCCGGGTGATGGAGCCACGGGCCTCCGCGCCCGCCCTCCGCCTGCGGGCGGTGAGCGGCCTGCGCGCGGCGGGCATTCCCGTCGGCATTCTCGCCGCGCCGATCATTCCCGGCGTCAACGATGCCGAGTTGGAGGCGATCCTTCAGGCCGCCGCCCGCCATGGGGCCGGCCGGGCCGGTTATGTGCTGCTGCGCCTGCCGCTCGAATTGCGCGAAATCTTCGAGGCTTGGCTGCGCGAACATCTGCCCGCCCGGGCCGATCGGGTTCTTAACCTCATCCGCTCGACCCGCAGCGGCGCCCTCTACGACTCCCGCTTCGGGGAGCGGCTGAAGGGCAGCGGCGCCTATGCGGATCTCCTGGCGCAGCGCTTCGCCCTCGCCGCCCGCAAGAACGGCCTCGCGGCCGAACTTCCGCCCCTGAATACTGCCCTGTTCCAGGCGCCGCCCGAAGAGACCGCCGCACCGGTGGGGCAAATGTCTCTGTTTTAGGCGGTTCATGGTGGGGGGCGGGCGCCCGAAGCCGCTCTCGCCTCAGGCGGATGCCTGCCCTCGGACGAGCAACGGCTCTCGGATCCGTCTCGCCCCCCGATCGCGCAGATGTGAGGAAGCCGAAAGCGCGGTCGTCCGCCGCGCTTCATGGCCGCTTTCGGGCTGGTTTTTACAAAGCGTTGCGCAAGCCTCCATCCGCTCCTGTGGACCTTGCACGCTTGCCCGCAAGAGGGCAGTCACGGTGCGACAGGCGATGGAGATCAGGTTGAGCGGTGGCGGAGCGGATGCGAGACCGGGCCCAGGCATGACGAAGCGGCGCCGGTGGCGGGGGCGCCTCGTCATTCTGGGGATCCTGGTCCTGCTCGCCTTCGGCCTCTACCACTTCTTCGGCCATCGCCAGCCTGCCCGGAAGACCGCAGGCGGCCTGCCGCCGCAGAGCGTCCAGGTCGCGACCGTCACCACAGGCTCGATGCCGGAGACGATTTCTGCGCTGGGCACGGTCACGCCGGAGGCGACCGTCACCATCGTCCCGCAGCTCAGCGGCTATCTGACGGCGGTGGGCTTCACCCAGGGGCAAGACGTTACGAAGGGGCAATTCCTCGCCCAGATCGACCCCCGCCCCTATGAGGTGCAGCTCGAGCAATATCAGGCCGCTCTCGCCAAAGACCAGGCCGCCCTCGGTCAGGCCCGCTCCGACCTCGCCCGCTACGCGAAGCTCGCGCGGCAAAACTCGATCGCCGAGCAGCAGGTGACAGACCAGACCTTCCTCGTCGCGCAGGACGAAGCGGCGATCAAGGCGGACCAGGCGAATATCGACAGCGCCAAGCTCGATATCAGCTACTGCCATATCATCGCGCCGGTTTCCGGCCGTGTCGGCCTGCGGCTGATCGACCCCGGCAATTACGTCACCGCCTCCTCCTCGACCGGCATCGTCGTCATCACCACGGTCAAGCCGACGACGGTGATCTTCGCCATTCCGCAGAATGACCTCGCACGCGTGGTGGCGCGCACCAATGCCGGCGCCAAGCTGCCGGTGACCGCGCTTTCCAGCGATAACAGCACCAAGATCGCGACCGGCACGCTCGCCGCGATCGACAACCAGATGAGCACGACGACGGGCACCGTGCAGCTGCGGGCGCTCTTCAGCAACGACCACGAGGCGCTGTTCCCGAACGAATTCGTCAATGTCTCGCTGCTGGTCGATACCTTGCAGAATGCTCTGCTCGTGCCGACCCAAGCGATCCAGAGCGGCGAGCCCGGCACTTATGTCTATGTGTTGAAACCTGACCATACGGTCGCGATGCAGCCCGTCGCCATCGGGCCGACGAACGGCGCCGAGACGGTGATCACCAAGGGTCTCACGGCCGGCCAAGAGGTGGTGACCGACGGGGTGGACCGGCTGACGGATGGCGCCCGGGTCATGATCGTCTCGGCTCAGCCAGCCCAGGGCGCCGCCTCGGCACCCGCCGCGGCGACGCCGCCGAACGCGGCCCCCGCCACCGCCGGCCAAAAGCCGGCCAGCCCCGCCAAGCAGGGCCAATGACCGGCAAGATCGCCGCACCATGAACGTCTCCCGGCTTTTCGTCCTCCGCCCGGTCGCGACATCGCTGCTGATGATCGCCTTCGTCATGATCGGCCTGGTCGCGGCGACGTTCCTGCCTGTCTCGTCGCTCCCCAACGTCGATTACCCGACGATCCAGGTGCAGACCTTCTATCCCGGCGCCAGCCCCATCGTGATGGCCACCACCGTTACCGCCCCGCTGGAACGCCAGCTGGGCGAGATGGAGGGCCTGCAGAAGATGACCTCCGCGAGTTCCGCCGGGGCATCCGTCATCACGCTGCAATTCGATCTGTCGCTCAATCTCGATATCGCCGAGCAGGAGGTGCAGGCGGCGATCAACGCCGCCAACAGCCTGCTGCCGAGCAACCTGCCGGCACCGCCGGTTTACGCCAAGATCAATCCGGCCGATCAGCCGATCCTGACGCTCGCCGTCACTTCCGATACGCTGTCCCTGCCGCAGCTGCAGGATTACGCGAATACCCGCCTCGCGACCAAGATCTCCGAAGTCTCCGGCGTCGGCCTCGTCTCCGTCGAGGGCGGGAATGTCCCGGCGATCCGGATTGCCGCCAATCCCCAGAAACTCGCGGCCTACGGCCTCACCATCGATAATCTCCGCACGCTGATCGGCAACGTCAATGTCAGCGGGCCGAAGGGCAGCTTCGACGGGCCGGCGCAGTCCTTCACCATCAACGCCAACGACCAGATCCAGGACCCGAAGCAGTACGACAAGGTCGTGGTTGCCTACAGCAAAGGGGCGCCCGTCTTCCTGCGCGATGTAGCGACCGTCACTCAGGGGCCGGAAGACCAGGATCTCGGCGCCTGGGTCGATCGCAAGCCCGCCATCATCATCAACGTGCAGCGTCGGCCGGGCGCCAATGTCATCGCCACCGTCGATCTCATCAAGCGGACCTTGCCGCTGCTGACGACGGGCCTGCCGCCCGCCATGCATGTCTCGGTCCTGTCGGACAGCACGACGGTCATCCGCGCCTCCGTCTCGGAAGCGGCGATCGAGCTGCTGCTCTCGATCGTCCTCGTCGTCATCGTCATCTTCGTCTTTCTGCGCAACCTGCCGGCGACGATCATTCCCAGCATCTCGGTGCCGGTATCGCTGATCGGCACCCTCGCCGTGATGTATGTCTGTGGCTTCTCGATCGACAATCTGTCGCTCATGGCGCTGATCATCGCCACCGGCTTCGTGGTGGATGATTCGATCGTCATGATCGAGAACATCGTCCGCTATCTGGAGGAGGGAGCGGCGCCGATCGATGCGGTGCTCAAAGGCGCCGGGCAGATCGGCTTCACCATCATCTCGCTCACGATCTCGCTGATCGCGGTGCTCATCCCCTTGCTTTTCATGACCGGGGTGATCGGCCGCCTGTTCCAAGAATTCTCCGTCACCCTCGCCGCGACCATCGTGATATCGGCCGTCGTCTCGCTCACCCTCGTCCCCATGCTTTGCGCCCGCCTGCTGCGGCGCCAGGCGGAGCGCAGCCCGACGCGCTTCGAACGCCTCAGCGAAGGACTTTTCGACAAGCTGCTCGCCCAGTACGATCGCGGCCTCGGCGTGGTTCTGCGCTATCGGGGGACGACGCTGCTCGTCGCCATTGCAACCGTCGTGCTCACCGTCGTGCTCTATATCGTCATTCCCAAGGGTCTGTTTCCCGAGCAGGATGTCGGCGTCATCCAAGGCATCAGCGTCGCCAACCAGGCGGTCTCCTACCGGCAGATGGCACAGCACCAGGAAGCGCTCGCCGCAGCGATCCTCAAGGATCGCGACGTTGTCAGCCTCTCATCCTATGTCGGGGTCGATGGCACGAATATCACGCTGAACCAGGGGCGTTTCCTGATCAATCTCAAACCCCGTGGCGAGCGGCAGCTCAGCGCCGCAGCACTTATCCCGAGGCTGCAGCGGGAAGTGGCGGGAGTGCCGGGCGTGCAGCTCTATATGCAGCCCGAGCAGGGCGTCACGCTCGATACCACGATCGCGCCGACGCAGTACCAGTTCATGCTGCAGGATCCGAATGCGGATGATTTCAACACCTACGTGCCGCGGCTGGTCGATCGGCTGAAGCAGGCGCCGGCGCTCGCCGATGTCGCGAGCGACCTCGCCAATGACGGCCTCTCTGTCTACATCGACGTCAACCGCGCGCTTGCCGCCCGCTTCGGCATCACCGCGGCGACGATCGACAATGCGCTCTACGACGCCTATGGCCAGCGCATCGTCTCGACGATCTTCACCCAGACGAGCCAGTACCGCGTGATCCTGACCGTCGGCAAGCACGCGACCCCGACTGTGGGCGACCTCGCCAATGTCTATCTGCCTTCGGCGACGAGTACCACCGGCCAGGTGCCGCTCAGCCAGATCGCGACCATCACCATCGAGCATCAGCCGCTCGTCATCAGCCATCTCGCGCAGTTCCCGGCCGTCACGGTCTCCTTCAACCTGGCACCCGGCGCCTCGCTCGGCGCCGCCCTCCGCCAGATCGGCCAAGCCGAAAAGGCGCTGCATCTGCCGCCCGCGATGTCCACGAGTTTCCAGGGCGCGGCGCTCGCTTTCAGCAATGCGCTCGGCAACGAGGTCTATCTGCTGATCGCGGCGATCATCGCTGTCTATATCGTCCTCGGCGTGCTCTATGAGAGCTTCGCCCATCCGGTGACGATCCTCTCCACCCTGCCCTCCGCCGGCATCGGCGCGCTCCTCGCGCTCATCGTCACCGGCTCTGATCTCGATGTCATCGGCATCATCGGCATCGTGCTGCTGATCGGCATCGTCAAGAAAAACGCGATCATGATGATCGACTTCGCGCTGACGGCCGAACGCGAGGGCGGCAAGACACCGGCCGAGGCGATCCGCGAGGCCGCCTTGCTGCGCTTCCGCCCGATTCTGATGACGACGCTCGCCGCCATGCTCGGCGCCGTGCCCCTGCTGCTCGGCGGTGGGGCGGGGGCGGAATTGCGCCAGCCGCTCGGCATCGCAATCATCGGCGGCCTTGCCGTCAGCCAGTTGCTCACGCTCTTCACGACGCCGGTGATCTACCTCTATTTCGACCTGATCGCCGCTCGGCTGCGCCGCCCGCGCCGCAGGGGTGCGGGAACCGACGGGGTTTCGGGATGAGCATCCCGTCGCTCTTCATCAGCCGCCCCGTCGCGACCACGCTGCTCACCATCGGCATCGCGCTCGCCGGGATTCTCGCCTATCTCCGCCTCCCCGTCGCGCCGCTGCCGAACATCGATTTCCCGACGATCGTGGTGCAGGCCCAGATGGCGGGTGCGAGCCCCGAGACGATGGCGACGACCGTGGCCGCGCCGCTCGAACGCCATCTCGGGGCGATCGCGGATGTGACCGAGATGACCTCCGAGAGCGATCTCGGCCAGACCCGCATCACCCTGCAATTCGCCCTCTCCCGCAACATCAATGGCGCGGCGCGGGATGTGGAGGCGGCGATCCAGGCGGCGCGCGCCGATCTGCCGAGTTCGCTGCACAGCAACCCGAGCTACTTCAAGTTCAACCCGACGGCGGCGCCGATCGTCGTGCTTGCGCTGACCTCCAAAACCCTCACCCCGGCGCAGCTTTACGATTCCGCCGATACCGTCATCCAGCAGCAGCTTTCCCAGATCAGCGGCGTCGGCTCGGTGGAGTTGGGCGGCGGTGCGCTGCCGGCCGTGCGGGTCGATCTGCAGCCAGGAATGCTGAACAAGTTCGGCATCGGCCTCGAAGATGTGCGGGCGGCGATCGCCGCGGCGAATGCGGATAGCGCCAAGGGCAGCGTGATCCGGAACGGCCAGCGTTTCCAGATCTACTCCAACGATCAGGCGACCAAGGCGAAGGACTACGTCAATCTCGTCATCGCCTATCGGAATGGCGCCCCGGTCTTTCTGCATGATGTGGCATCAGTCACGGATTCGGTCGAGAATCTGCGCACTGCCGGCATCTTCAACGGCCAACGCTCGGTGATCGTGATCGTTCACCCCTCCCCCAGCGCCAATGTCATCCAGACGGTCGCGCAGATCAAAGCCGTCCTGCCTGCGCTGCGGGCCGCGCTGCCGCGTGACGTGCAAGTGAACCTCGCGCTCGACCGTTCGCAATCCATCAACGGCGCGGTCGATGATACGCAGCGCACGCTGTTCATCGCGGTCCTTCTGGTCATCGGGGTCGTCTATATCTTCCTGCGCAGCGCGCGTGCGACCCTGGTGCCGGCGGCGACCCTGCCGGTCGCCATCCTCGGCACTTTCGGGCCGATGTATCTCCTGGGCTACAGCCTCGATAACCTCTCGCTCATGGCGCTGACCATCGCCACCGGCTTCGTGGTGGATGATACCGTCGTCGTGCTCGAAAACGTGCAGCGCCATATCGAAGAGGGCCTGCCTGTCTTGGAGGCGGCACGGCGCGGCAGCGAGGAGGTGTTCTTTACCGTGATCTCGATGAGCCTTTCGCTTATCGCGGTCTTTCTGCCGATCCTGCTCATGCCCGGGCTGGTCGGGCGGGTTTTCCAGGAATTCGCCGGCACTCTGTCGATCGCCATTCTCATCTCGCTCGTTCTTTCGGTGACGACGACGCCGATGCTCTGCGCGCTGCTACTGAAGCACGAGAAGGCGCGCGGCACAGCCGAACGGCCGGGGCTTTTCGCGCGCCTGACGCGGCTCTACAGCCGCAGCCTGCAACTCGCGCTCGACCATGCGCGGCTGGTGGGTGCCCTGCTGCTCGCCCTTCTCGTCCTCAACGTCTTTGTCTTCAAGATCATCCCGAAGACCTTCTTCCCCGAGCAGGATACCGGCGTGATCATCGGCACCATCCAGGGCGATCAGAGCATCTCCTTCCAGGCCATGCGCAAGAAGATGACGCAGCTTGACGATATCCTGCTGACCGACCCGGGTGTTGCCACCGCCGCAGGCTATGTAGGCGGACGCTCGACCAATTCCGGCTTCGTCTTCGTCTCCCTCAAGCCGCTCAGCGAACGCAAGGTCTCGGCGGCACGCATCGTCCAGCGGCTGCGGCCGAAGCTCAATCGCGTGGCCGGGGCTCAGCTCTTCCTCGTGCCGGCGCAGGATCTGCGGGTCGGCGGCCGCCAGTCGGCAGCGGAATACCAATACACGCTGACGGGCGACGATTCGGCGACGCTCTTCGCCTGGACGCCCAAGATCGTCGCGGCCCTCAAGAAGAGCCGTCTGCTGACCGACGTGACATCCGACATGCAGCAAGGCGGCCTCGAAACCTTCGTTCATATCGAGCGGGAGAAGGCCGCCCGCTTCGGGCTGACGCCTGAGCAGATCGACCAGACATTGTATGACGCCTTTGGCCAGCGCACCGTCTCCACCATCTTCAATCCGTTCAACCAGTATTTCGTGGTGATGGAGCTGGCGCCGCGCTATCTCGAAAGCCCGTCCGCCTTGCAGCAGATCTATATCAGCACATCGGGCGGCAGCGCCTCTGGCACGCAGTCCACCCAGATGACGACGGTGAGCGCCACCACCAAAACCTTGAACGGCGCGGCGACCACCAGCGCCACGCCGAGCACGAGCACGAGCACCGCCCGCACGGCATCGGCCACAACGACGAGCGGCGCGGCGAACGCGGGTGCCGCGAATACGACGGGCACGACGAGCACGAGCACCGCCGCATCGCCAAGCACGACCGCCAATTCCTTCGTCAACCAGCAGACCAACAGTATCGCGAATACCGGCAAGGGTGCCGCCTCCAGCGGCGTCGCAGTCAGCACCAGCAGCGAGACCATGGTGCCGCTTTCGGCGATCACCTCCATCGCCAGCGGGCATATCCCGATCGCCGTCAACCACCAGGGCGGCTTCGTCGCGGTGACGATCTCCTTCAATCTGCCGCCCGGGGTTGCGCTCAGCCAGGCCGCGAGCGTGATCAATCAGACGATGAGCAATCTCGATGTTCCCGTCTCGATCCGCGGCGCATTCGCCGGGACCGCCGCCGCCTTCCAATCCTCAGCCTCGACCGAGCCGCTGCTCATCCTGGCGGCGCTCGCCGCCGTCTATATCGTGCTCGGCATCCTCTACGAGAACACGATCCACCCGATCACCATCCTCTCCACCATCCCTTCTGCCGCGATCGGCGCCACGCTCGCGCTGCTGTTGCTCGATACGCCCTTCTCGATCATCGCGCTGATCGGTGTGTTTCTGCTGATCGGTATCGTCAAGAAGAACGCGATCCTGATGATCGACGTGGCGATTACGCTGCGGCGGCAGGAAGGCTATTCGGCGAAGCGTGCCATTCATGATGCCGCCGTGCTGCGGCTGCGGCCGATCCTGATGACGACAGCGGCTGCCGTGCTCGGCGCCATGCCGCTGGCGATCGGCTTCGGCCAGGGGGCCGCACTGCGCCAGCCCCTCGGCATCACCATCATGGGCGGGCTCATTCTGAGCCAGATCATGACGCTCTACACCACGCCAGTGGTCTATCTTTTCCTGGACCGGCTCGGCGCCCGGCTGCCCGGAGCGCGGGGCGCGAGCCTGCCGGCCCTGCGGCCGGACGAGCCTGCGCAATGAGGATCAGCATGTCACGCCTCGCCCCTCTGGCGGCCCTTCTCCTTGCCGGCTGCATGGTCGGCCCGAACTATCATCGCCCGGCGGCGCTCGTGCCCGGCCACTACAAGGAAATGCCCGGCTGGGCGCAGGCGGCGCCCGCCGATGCCGCGCCGAAGGGCGA
The DNA here is from genome assembly GCF_054665095.1 of Acidisoma sp. C75. NCBI lineage: Bacteria > Pseudomonadati > Pseudomonadota > Alphaproteobacteria > Acetobacterales > Acidocellaceae > Acidisoma > Acidisoma sp. C75. Next base: position 213,944 of record NZ_BAAFHD010000006.1, on the reverse strand, counting down.
TTGGTGGACGGGCTTCAACGATCCGCTGCTCGATCAGTTGGAGCCGCAGGTCGCCGTTTCCAACCAAACCGTGCAGGCGGAGCTCGCCAATTATCTGCAAGCGCGCGCCCTGGTGCAGGAAGCGGAAGGCCAGTTGTTCCCCACCCTCGGCTTGAGCGGGGCCGCCACCCGCTCCAGGGTCGGCAGCACCCAGGGCACCGCCGCCATCGCCTCCTCCGCTTCCGTCTCGGGCACGGCGAACTGGGAGCTTGACCTTTGGGGCCAGATCCGCCGCCAGGTGCAGGAAAGTGCGGCGAGCGCCCAGGAAGCCCAGGCGGTTCTTGCCAACGCAACCCTCTCGGAACAGGCGCTGCTGGCGACAGACCTGATCGACCTGCGGATCTCCGACGCGCAGATCAACCTGTTGCAGCAAACGGTGAAGGCCTATCAGGAGGCGCTGCGGATTACGCAGAACCAGGGCGCGGCCGGGGTGGCGGCGCCATCCGATGTCATCACCGCGCGCGCCACGCTCGAAGCCGCGCAATCGAGCCTTATCAACGCCGGCATCGCGCGCGCTGAAGCCGAGCATGCCATGGCGGTGCTCGCCGGCCGGCTGCCGGAAGATCTCTCCGTCGCGCATGGCACGAGCTTGCCGAGCCTGCCGCCGATCCCGGTGGGCGTGCCTTCGAGCCTGCTCGAAAGACGGCCGGATATCGCGGCCGATGAACGGGCGGTGGCGGCCGCCAATGCCGCGATCGGCGTGGCCGTCGCCGCCTATTACCCGACGATCACGCTCAGCGCCTCGGGCGGGTTTTCAGGCTCGCCCATCGGCGCGCTCTTTTCCGTCGCCAACCAGGTCTGGTCCCTCGGCACGGATGCGGCGCTCAACCTCTTCGAAGGCGGCGCGCGCAGTGCGGCGGTGCGCGCGGCGCGGGCCAGCTACGAGGCGAGCGTCGCGACCTATCGCGGCGCGGTCCTGACCGCGTTCCAGCAGGTGGAAGATCAGCTGGCCGCCTTGCGCATCCTGGCGCAGCAGGAGGTGGTCGCCAATGCAGCGGTCGGCGATGCGACGCAGGCGGTGCAGATCGCGCTCAACGAATACGAGGCGGGAACCGCGGCCTATACGACGGTCACGACCGCGCAGGCGACGCTGCTCAACGACCAGGAAAGCCTTTTGAGCATCCGCTCGCAACGCTTGCTGGCGGCGGTTTCGCTCATCGAGGATTTGGGCGGTGGATGGTCGGCGGCCATGCTCGAAACTGCGCCGGGCCCGGATATTCTCCCCTGAGCGGGAATTCGCCGCCCGTTCGCCTAGCTATCGAGGAATCCCTCGGGCAGGATCGTCAGCCCGAGTTCGCGATAGGGCAGAATGAGATCGACGGGCGTGTCCGGCGCGACGACAAGCCCATCCACACCGGAGATCGGCAGAACGCGAAAGGATGAGGCGGCGCCGATTTTTTCGCGGGAGGCGAGAACCAAAGTCTCGGCTGCCTGCCTGCTCAGCATCCGCTTGATCACCGCTTCCTCGGCATTGCCCGTCGTCAGGCCCATTTCCGGGTGAACGCCGGTGACGCCCATGAAGAAGATATCGGCATGAATACCCTGGACGTAATCCGCGACCGCCGCGCCCATGGCGACCATCGAATGCTTGAACAACTGGCCGCCGATGATCTCGACATCGATCTTCTCATGGCCGGCGAGTTCCACCGCGACCGAGGGGCTATGCGTCACCACGGTCGCGGACAGATCGCGCGGCAGCATGCGCGCCATCTGCACGGCCGTGGTGCCGCCATCGAGGATGATGACCTGCCCCGGCTGAACGTGCCGCGCGGCCACCATCGCCACCGCTTCCTTGGACTGCGGCGAAACCGCCCAGCGATCGGCGAGCGTCACCGTCGCCGGGGAAGCCGGCAGGGCACCGCCATGCACCCGCAGCAGAAGGCCCTCGGCCGCCAATTCCCTTAAATCCCGCCGCAGCGTATCCTCGGAGAGGCCTAGTTCCTTGGCCATATCCTTGGCAACCACCCGGCCCTCGTGCCGCAGACGCGTGAGAATGAAAACCTTGCGCTCGGAGGTCAGCATGCCGTCTCGGCGGCGATCGCACTCAGATCCGGGCGAGCGCGATGGTTCGCACATCCTCTGTCACGCATGGGGGAAGCTCCTTGACGACCGACGGTAGCCACTCCGCTGGTCCAATATCGAGCATGACGAAGAGCTTTCTGGCAATCAAGAGAATATCACAAGGAAAAGCCCGCCCGCGACGGGTAGTGACTTTCGCTCGATAAACGTCTCTCCGCTGCATCTCGCAGCTCTCCCGATGCGTAGCACTTACTCCCTCCCTATCGGAATTCATTGAGGACTTGCGTGGCCCGTTCAACCCGCTCCGAAGCACATCCGGTCATCCTCTGGTTTCGGCGCGATCTGCGCCTGGCCGATCAGGAGGCGGTGCATGCGGCGGCGGAAAGCGGGCAGCCGGTCATCGCGCTCTATGTGCTCGATGAGCGGACGCGGCAGATCGGCGGCGCATCGCGCTGGTGGCTCCATCATAGCTTGGAACGCCTCGGCGAAAGCCTCAAGGCGGTCGGCAGCACGCTCATCCTGCGGCGGGGCGATGCGGCGCAGGTAGTGCATGATCTCGCTTGCCGAAGCGGCGCCACCGCGATCCATACCGGGGCGATGCCCGACCCCGGGGAGCGCGCCGCCGACAAGGCGCTGGCCGAGCGGCTCGCGAATTCCGCCTGCCGGCTTCACCGCCATCGGACAGCCCTGCTGCACGACCCGCACAAGGTGCTGACCCAGGCCGGCAAGCCCTATGGCGTCTTCACGCCGTTTTCCCGCGCTTTCGAGCGGGAGGTGCATGTGCGTGCGCCCCTGCCCGCGCCGGATGGCTGGGCCACCGGTTCTGAGCCTCCTTCCGACCGCCTGGCGGACTGGCAATTGCTGCCGAAGATCGCCTGGGATCAGGGGATCGCGCGGGAATGGACGCCGGGTGAGGCGGGCGCCCGGGAGCGGCTGGCCCGGTTCGTGGCACAGGCGGCGGATAATTATGCGGCCGGGCGTGATGTCATCGGCCGGCACGGCACCTCCATGCTCTCCCCGCATTTGCACTGGGGGGAGATTTCGCCCTGGCAGGTTTGGGAGGCGGTCGGCGCCGCCCGGAACCAAGGCGGCATCGCGGCCTATCGCCGGGAACTCATCTGGCGGGAATTTGCGGCCCATCTGCTTTGGCATCACCCGCATCTGGTGAAGGAGCCGCTTCGCCCCGAATTCCGGTCCTTTCCCTGGCGCCAGGACGCCGCAGCCCTGGCTGCCTGGCAGCGGGGGCAGACCGGCATCCCCATCGTCGATGCCGCCATGCGGGCCCTCTGGGCCGAGGGTTGGATGCATAACCGCGCCCGCATGATCGTCGCCTCCCTGCTCGTCAAGCATCTGCTCATTCCCTGGCAGGAGGGCGAAGCGTGGTTCTGGGATACGCTGGTCGATGCCGATCTCGCGAGCAATTGCGTCAGCTGGCAATGGGTGGCGGGCTGCGGGGCAGATGCGGCGCCCTTCTTCCGCATCTTCAACCCGGTGCTTCAGGGCAAGAAATTCGACCCCGAGGGCCGCTATGTCCGCCGCTGGGTGCCGGAAATCGCCGGTCTGCCAGATAGTTACCTGCAGGAGCCATGGGCCGCACCGGGCCCTGTGCTCGCCGCGGCCGGCATCACGCTCGGCAAAACCTATCCGCGGCCGATCATCGACCTCGTGGAAGGGCGCGCCCGAGCACTTGCCGCGCTCGCGACGATCTCGAAGCAAGCGGACTGACGCGGCGGGCGGCCGGCGCTTGCAGGCGCCCGGCGCCCACCTATCTCTCTCGCAGACCACAGAAAGGATTACGCAGATGAGGCGCCATAGCCTTTCCGACTCGGCCCGCGATGCCGCCGGCCGTATCCAGGATGCCGTGGGCTCCTTCGCTGATGAGGCGCAGGACGAAGCCCGGCGCCGCTACCGCGTGGCGCGCGGCCAGGCCGAATCCTATGTGGACGACGCGGCGGACCGCATTCGCGAGCAACCGCTGATCGCCGGCCTCGCCATCCTCGCCATCGGCTACATCCTGGGGCGGCTCCGCGTTCTCTGAGCGGCCTGGAGAACGCTTGCCTTTCGGCGACCGAGCCCGGAAGCTTCGCGGATGAGCTTGCAGAGCACGGTGGAGAGGGCGCGGCCGGCCGGGCGCGGGCGGGCCTGGCTCGCGCTCGAGTCCCTGGCGATCTATGGCGGCGGGCCGCTCGCCATCCTGGCGCTGCATCGTGCCGGCGCCCTCTTCCTCCTGCTCTGGCTCGGCGCGCTCATCGCCTGGCTCGGCGGGCGGGGACGCTCCCCCGCGCCGCGGCCGCAGATTGCGCAGGAGTTGCGCGCCATCGGCATCCGCTTCCTCATCCTCGCGCCGATGATAGCGCTGGCCACCTGGCTGCTCTGGCCGCAGCTCTTCCTCAGCCTGCCGCGCAGCCGCCCGCTCTTCTGGGCGCTCATCATGGTGCTCTACCCGCTGCTCTCCGTCTGGCCGCAGGAGATGCTGTACCGCGCCCTGCTCTTCCACCGCTATCGCCGGCTGTTTCTGGCTGACGGGCCGCTCATCCTGGCGAGTGCCACGGCCTTCGGCTTCGCCCACATCATCTTCCTGAACTGGATCGCGATTGCGATGACCGCGGCGGGCGGCTTGCTCTTCGCGCGCGATTACGCCCGCCATCGCTCGCTGGCGCTCACCTGTATCGAGCACAGCCTCTACGGCTGCCTCATCTTCACCGTCGGCCTCGGCCGCTTCTTCTATACCGGTGCCGCCTGGCATCATTGAGCGGCCAATGCCGATGGGTGCGATCGAGCCGCCGGCTCCCGCGAGCCGCCCGATGACAATGCAAGACCGATCGGGCCGCCTAGAGTTCCTCGACCGCCGAAATCCCCGGCATCACCTTGAGCGCAGCGGCGAGGCGCGGCGAAACGTTGAAGCGGCCCGGCAGGCGAATTTCGGCCTCCCGCGCCGCATCGAGCCGCGGGCAGAGGATCACCTCGCCGCGCCCGGCGCCCTCCTGCGTCAAGAGCATGCGGATATGCTCGACCGCCCGGGTTTCGGAGAGCCAGACGCGAAGCCCGACGCCCGCGCCGGCCGCGGCCTTGTCCAGCCCCACCACGTCTTGAGCGGTGATCCGCATCGCCTCACCATCCATCCGAAGATCGACGGTGACGAGCAGCGGCGTGCCCTCCTTGAGCAGGTCTTGCGTCCGCGAAAGAACCTCGCTGAACACCGTCACCTCGAAGCTGCCCCCGCTATCCGAAAGCCTCACCCAGGCCATACGGCCACCCGTCTTGGTCGGCCGCACTTTTGGCGAGCCGACGACGATACCGGCGACCTTGACGCGCCCGATCCCGCTCTCGGCGGCAGCCTGCAGCCGCCCGCTGGAGGTGACGCCGAGGCGACGAAGCGTCGATCCAAAACTATCCAGCGGATGGCTGGTGAGATGAAAACCGATCGCCTCCGCTTCGAAACCGAGCCGATCCAGCATTGGCCAGTCAAGAAGATCAGGCAGCCGTAGCGGCTCGGGCTTGGCATCCGCCCCGCCGAACAGGCCGATCTGGCCGCTGCCACGATCCTCCGCGCTTGCCTGGGCGCGGCGGAGGAGCATCTCCGCGCCCGCGAAAAGCCGCGCGCGATTGCCGTCCAACTGGTCGAAGGCGCCGGCCTTGATGAGGTTTTCAAGCTGCATCTTGTTGAGCAGCTTGGGGTCGATGCGCTCGGCGAAATCCGCGAGGCTGTCGAAAGCGCGCTCACCGCGCGCGGCGACGATCGTTTCCATCGCCGCCTGGCCCACGCGCTTGACGGCGGCGAGCGCATAGCGGATGGCGAGCTTGCCGTTCGGCTGGCGTTCCACCTTGAAATCGGCATCGGAGCGGTTGATGTCCGGCGGCAGGATCTCGATGCCCATGCGGTTCGCTTCCTGCCGGAAGGCGGCGAGCTTGTCCGTATTGCTGATGGCAAGGCTCATGCAGGCGGCGATGAAGGGCACCGGATGGTTGGCCTTCATCCAGGCGGTTTGATAGGCAACCAGAGCGTAAGCCGCCGCGTGGGATTTGTTGAAGCCGTAATCGGCGAACTTCGCCATCAGGTCGAAGATCTCGCCGGCCTTGGCGGGCTCGATGCCGCGCCCCGTCGCGCCATCGGTGAAGATCTGGCGCTGCTTCTCCATTTCGGCACGGATCTTCTTGCCCATGGCGCGGCGCAGAAGATCGGCGGCCCCCAGGCTATAGCCCGCGAGCTTCTGCGCGATCTGCATCACCTGCTCCTGATAGACCATGATGCCGTAGGTCTCGGAGAGGATATCGTGGATATCGGGATGCGGCGCTTCCCAGGGCTCGCCATGCTTGCGCTGGCAATAGGCAGGAATATTGGCCATCGGGCCCGGCCGGTATAGCGCGACCGCGGCGATGAGATCCTCGAACCGATCTGGCCGCATCTGCCTCAGCACGTCGCGCATGCCCTGGCTTTCGAACTGGAAAACGCCGCCGGCATCGCCCTTCTGCAGCATCTCGTAAGTTGGTCCATCATCGAGGGGCAGATTCTCGATATCGACCGCGATGCCCAGCCGATCGAGGAAGCTCACGGCGCGGCGCAGGATCGTCAGCGTCGTCAGGCCGAGAAAGTCGAACTTGACGAGCCCTGCCTGCTCCACATGCTTCATGGAATACTGGGTGACAAGAAAGTCCGACCGGGGATCCTTGTAGAGCGGCACGAGTTCGGTGAGCGGCCGGTCCCCGATCACGACACCCGCGGCATGGGTGCTCGCATGGCGATAGAGGCCTTCGAGCTGCAGCGCGATCTCCAGCAGGCGGCGCACGGCCTCGTCCTCGTCCCGCATCTGCTGGAGTTTCGGCTCGCCCTCGATCGCCTCTTTCAGCGTCACCGGCTTTGCCGGATTATTGGGGATAAGCTCCGCCACGCGGTTGACCTGTCCGAACGGCAGCCCGAGCACGCGGCCGACATCACGCACCGCCGCGCGCGCCTGCAGCTTTCCATAGGTGATGATCTGCGCCACACGCTCTGCGCCGTATTCGCCGCGGACATAGGCAATCACCTCGTCCCGCCGGTCCTGGCAGAAGTCGATATCGAAATCCGGCATCGAGACGCGCTCGGGGTTGAGGAATCGCTCGAAGAGCAGGTTGAAGCGCAGCGGATCGAGGGCCGTGATGGAAAGCGCCCAGGCGACGACCGAGCCCGCGCCCGAGCCGCGGCCCGGCCCCACCGGAATATCGCGCGCCTTCGCCCATTGGATGAAGTCCGCCACGATCATGAAGTAGCCGGGGAAGCCCATGCGGGCGATCACGCCCAGTTCGTAATCCAGCCGCTCGGTATAGACGCGCCTGGTCTCGGCATCGGCCGCCATCCGCCCAAGGTGGGCTGCCAGCCCATCATGCGCCATGCGGCGCACGGTCTCTTCCTCGGTCATCCCATCGCGCACCTTGGGGCAGACGGGGAGCAGCGGCTTGCGGCTTTCCGCCATCACGGCGCAGCGGCGGGCGATGGCGAGCGTATTGTCGCAAGCCTCCGGCAGATCGGCGAAGAGCGCACGCATGGCGGCCGCCGGCTTGAACCAGTGCTCCGGCGTCACCCGCCGGCGATCGGTCTCCGCCAGCGTCCGCCCTTCGGCGATGCAGAGCAGCGCGTCATGCGCTTCATGCATCGAGGCGGTGGCGAAGTAGCAGTCATTCGCGGCCACGATGGGCAGCCCCGCCTCGTCCGCGAGCATGAGCAGCCCGGGCTCGATCGCGCGCTCGGCCGCCAGCCCATGGCGATGAAGCTCGACGACCGTGCGATCCGGAAAAGCTTCCGCGAGCGCCGCCAGCAGCGCCTCCGCCTCGGCCCGCTGCCCCTCGGCGAGCAGCCGGTTGATCGGGCCGTAGGTACCGCCGGTCAGCAAAATGAGACCTTCCGAAAGCTCGGCGAGGCGGCGCAGGCCGACCTGCGGGCGAAGCCCCGGCTCGGTCTCCAGATAGGAGGCAGAACTCAGCCGCTGGAGATTGGCAAACCCAGTCGCATCCTGGGCCAGCACCACCAGCGGCTCCGGCGCGAGGCGCGGCTGATCGGCGCGGGCGAGCGCGATCTGGCAGCCGAGGATGGGCTGCACACCCTTCGCCGCCGCCGACTGGCTGAATTCCAGCGCGCCGAAGAGGTTGCTGGTATCGGTGAGCGCGACCGCCGGCATGCCGTCCGCCACGGCCAGCGCCGTCAGCTTATCGACCTTGATCGCCCCTTCGCTCAAGGAATAGGCGGAGTGGTTGTGCAAGTGGATGAAGCGCGTCTCGGTCATGTGCCGCAGATTAGGCGATCGCGGCGCCTCGCGCACCCCTCGCAGGCTCGCATGGACTTCGCTGCGGATAGGAAAACTTCGCGCATCCGTATCGAATAGACGATCGCGCCTAATCGGAGAGATGACCAAACCTGAAGAGCGTCTTCAGGAGAGATGAACCGCCCCTGATCAGATCATGGATGAGGCACAATGAACCCGAGCTTGACCGGTCCGGCAGCCGCCACCCTGGCCACGCCTGAAAGCCCCGCCGCCGCCGCTTCTGCGGCCCCGCCCCCCGCTCCCGCCGCCGCACCGGCGCCGCCGAGCCCAGTCGGGGCCGGTGCCAATCCCGCCGCCAATATGATTGTAAGCACCACGGTCACCGCTGTCTCCCCACCCGGCTATACCCAAACCGTGACGACGCGGGCGGATGGGGTGACGACGACGGTGATCACCAACGATGTCGGTGCCGTCGTCAGCACCGCCACCTCGCACACCGCCTCGGTCGGGTCCGAGGCCGGGGTTTCCGCCACCACCGTCAGCGTCTGGGCATGAGGCTCAGGGCAGGTCGGCCAGCCGGCCTGCCTTCAATGTCACCCGCCGGTCCATCCGGCTGGCAAGCTCCGGGTTGTGGGTGGCGATCAGGGCAGCCAGCCCCTCGCCGCGCACCGCACTCAAAAGCTCGTTGAACACGACATCCGAGGTCGCGGAATCGAGATTGCCGGTCGGCTCGTCGGCCAGCAGCAAGGCGGGCGCGTTGGCGAGTGCCCGGGCGATCGCGACCCGCTGCTGCTCACCGCCCGAGAGCTTGCCAGGCAGATGCTTCAACCGATGGGCGAGGCCGAAGGAGCTGAGCAGGCGCTCGGCCCGCGCTTCCGCGCTGCGCCGCCCTTTGCCGGCGATCATCTGAGGGAGTGCGACGTTTTCAAGCGCGGTGAATTCAGCCAGCAGGTGGTGGAACTGGTAAACGAAGCCCACCCGATCCCGCCGGATGGCGGTGCGCGCCGGATCGGATAGCGCGCCGGCATTCCGCCCGTCGATCAGCACGCGCCCGCCATCCGGCCGATCGAGCAGGCCGGCGAGATGCAGCAGGGTCGATTTGCCCGAGCCGGACGGCGCCACGAGCGCGACGATCTCGCCCGCCCGCAAGGTCAGGTCGATCCCGGTCAGGACATCGAGCACGCCCGCATCCGTGCGGTAGCGGCGGGCCACCGCCTCCATGATCAGCGGCTCATTCATGGCGCAACGCCTCGACAGGATCGGTCCGCGCAGCGCGCCACGAGGGATAGAGGGTCGCGAGCAGCGAGAGGGCGAGAGACATGACGATCACCGTCGTCACCTCGCCCCAATCGAGCACCGCCGGCAGCTGCTCCAGGAAATAGACCGTCGGGTCGAACAGGGTGGTGCCCGTCAGATGTTCCATAAAGACCCGGATGCGCTCGATATTGGCGCAGAAGACGACGCCGAGCACGAAGCCGATGGCGGTACCCGTCACCCCGATCGAGGCGCCGGCCATGAGGAAGATGCGCATGATGGCGCCGCGCGTGGCGCCCAGCGTGCGCAGCACCGCGATATCGCGCGTCTTGTCCTTCACCATCATGATCATCGACGAGATCACGTTGAAGGCGGCGACGATGATGATGAGCGTGAGGATGAGGAACATGACGTTCCTCTCCACTGTCACCGCCGCGAAGAAGCTGTCGTTGGACTGCTGCCAGTCGATCACCTGGATCGGCTTGCCCGCGAGCGCCCGCCGGATCGCGGCGTTCACCCACCCGACCTGATCGTGATGTTTGACCGAGACTTCGATCTGCGTCGCGCGGCCGGGCATGTTGAAGAAGGTCTGGGCTGCGGCGAGCGGCATGAAGACGAAGGTCGCGTCATATTCCTGCATGCCGACATTGAAGATGCCGACGACCTTGTAGCTCGCGATCCGCGGGATCGTGCCGATCGCTGTGGCATTGCCCTGGGGGCTGACGAAGGTGATATCCGAGCCGAGCGAGATGCCGAGCTTGCGCGCGAGATCCCAGCCGATGACGACGGAGCCATCGCCTCGCATGGCGTCGATCGACCCCGCGATCATATGGTTCGCAACCGCAGGTTGCGCCTCGAGATCGGCGCGGCTCATGCCCCGCACCACCCCGCCGGTCGCTCCGCCCTGCGCCCCGGTCAACAGCACCTCGCTCTGCAAGACGGGGGCTGCGGAGGTGACATCGGGGATGCCGCGGATGGTCTGCACCATCGGCTCATATTGCGTGATTTGGGTGCCGCCGGCGCCATAGACGCCGAGATCGCCGTTGAGGCCGAGGATGCGGGAGAGCAGATCCTGGCGGAAGCCGTTCATCACGCTCATCACGATGATCAGCGTGGCGACGCCGAGCGCGATGCCGACAAGCGAGAAGATCGCGATGACGGAGACGAAACGCTCTCCCTTGCGGGCGCGCAGATAGCGCCCGGCAACGGCTCGCTCGAAACGCCCGAACATCAGGAGGCGGCCAGCCCGATCCGGCTCAACGCAGCATCGAGGCTGAGCTCCGCCCGCTCGCCGCTCGCGCGGTGCTTGAGCTCGACCTGGCCGGCAGCCGCGCCACGGGGCCCCACGATGATCTGCCAAGGATGGCCCATCAGATCGGCATCGGCGAATTTCACGCCGGCCCGCTCGGCCCGGTCGTCATAAAGCGCCTGCGCCTTGAGCTTGGCGTAGAGATCCTCGGCCATGGCGTCGGTCGCCGCATCGCCCTGCTTGAGGTTGAGAATGGCTGCCTTGAAGGGCGCCACGCTCTCGGGCCAGATGATCCCCGCCTCGTCATGGCTCGCCTCGATGATCGCGCCCACCATGCGGCTGACGCCGATGCCGTAGCTGCCCATCTCGGGATAGACCTTCTGGCCGTCCGGCCCGGCGACGGTGAAGTTCATCGCCGCCGAATACTTCGTCCCGAAGTAGAAGATATGCCCGACCTCGATGCCCCGCCCCTCGCGCTTGCGCGCCTCCGGCACCTGGGCCCAGGTGGCATCATCATGCTTCTCGTCGGTCGCGGCATAGGTCGCGGTGAGCAGGCCGTAGAAGCGTTCGAGATCGGCCGGGCTCTCATAGTCGAAATCGCTGCCCGCCCAGTCGATCGTTTCGAAAGCGCCATCATAGAACACCTGGCTCTCGCCGGTCGGCGCCAGGATGATGAATTCATGGGAGAGATCCCCGCCGATCGGGCCGGTATCGGCGACCATCGGGATGGCCTTCACGCCGAGGCGCTGGAAGGTGCGCATATAGGACAGCATCATGCGGCGATAGCTGTTCACGGCGCTCGCATAATCAAGGTCGAAGCTATAGCCGTCCTTCATCAGGAACTCGCGGCCCCGCATGACGCCGAAGCGCGGGCGAACCTCGTCGCGGAACTTCCACTGGATATGGTAGGCGATCTGAGGCAGTTCCTTGTAGCTCTTGACCGACTGGCGATAGAGATCGGTGATCATCTCCTCATTGGTCGGGCCGTAGAGCATGTCCCGCTCATGCCGGTCGCGGATGCGCAGCATCTCCTTACCGTAGTCCTCGTAGCGCCCGCTTTCCTGCCAGAGGCTCGCCGGCTGGATCGTCGGCATCAGCACTTCCTGCGCACCGGCCGCGTTCTGCTCCTCGCGCACGATATTGGCGATATTGTTGAGCACCCTGAGCCCTGCCGGCAGCCAGGCATAGATGCCGGCGGAGGTCTGCCGCACCAGGCCCGCGCGCAGCATGAGGCGATGCGAGGCGATCTGCGCCTCCGCAGGCACTTCCTTGAGGGTCGGGATCAGGCTGTGGGATAAGCGCATGAGGGCAGGATTCTTTCACGGTCGGGCAAAGGTGCGGGAAACTACCCTCCCCCGCGCTTCCCCGCCAGATGGCGCAGCGCAGGGCGCTCGACGAAACGAGCGGTGAGCCAGGCGAGGCCGAGATCGGCCAGGAACAGGAGCAGGAGCCAGGGCAGCGGCGATCGCGCAGGATGGCTGCCGAGCCGCGCGGCGCCCCGGGCAAAGACCACCTCGACCGGCGCATACGCCATATAGAAGCAATAGGAGAGGCGGCCGAAGCCAGAGAGCCCGGGGATGCGCGCAAGACGCGGGCGAGATACCGGCGCCAGCGCGGCGAGCAGCAGCCAGAGGCCGATCACGATCACGGCATCGCTCGCCTGGAACAGCGGGTGCAGCGCGAGGCCGAGGGTCAGCATGGCCAGAGCGAGGATGGGCAGGAGAGAGCCTTTCGGCAGGTAGCCGAGCAACAGCAGCCGGGCGCTCAGCAAGCCGGCCAGGAAATCGGGCAGAAAGCGCGGCAAGGCGCCCTGATAGCTGAGGTTGAGACCGGCGGGCGCGGTGGCAGCGAGCCAGACCAGGAAGCCCGCGCAGAACCCCAGCAGGAGCAGGCAGGCAGCCAGGCGCAGCCGCATCACCCCGGCCGCCAGCAGGGGGAAGAGCAGGTAGCCGACCCATTCGGTGCTGATCGACCATGACGGGTAATTCCAGGTCCAGCCGGCGGCGAAGCCGAGGCCGTTGAGCAGCAGGAGTTGGAGCAGCAGCTCCCGTCCACTGGCGCGCAAGGCGTCGTGCGGATGCACGCCCGCCGCCGCGGCGGCGAGGAACAAGGCAATCAGCAGCCCGAGCATGGCGAGAACGGTCGGATAAAGCCGGATGAAGCGACGCCACCAGAAGCGCGCAAGCGCGGGAGGGCGCCAGGCAAGGCGCGGATAGCGGTGGCCGAGCACCAGCCCCGAGAGGATGAAGAAACCATCCACCCCGAGATAGCCGGCGCCCACCGCCCCATGGGGCGGCGCGAACAGCAGGTGAAGGTTGGTATGGTAGAGAAAAACCCAAAAAGCGAAGAGCCCACGCAGGGCGGTCAGTTCCGGCAAGTCCGCCTGCGCATTCTGGCTATCGGTCACTCGCTTGTCTTCGCATCCAGCAGGACATTTTCGGATTTCAGTAAAACGAAAACTTTTACCAAACAATCCGCAAACCGATATTAATGCGTGACAGAGCCGGGGCGGAGAGCTAAAGAAAAGGCCCGCGCGCTCAAGCGCAGCGGGCCAAGTTTAGGGAGGAAACGCCAGTCACACGGCAGAACGAGGATCAACCTCATCCGTGACTGGAATAATGGATCTTTTGCGATGCAGCGTCCAATCATTTTGGGGGCTGCTTTTTCTTTTTTGGGTGATTCCACGCGGGAGTTAGCCCAAATTCTGGTCAGTTCTCCACGCTCGCCCAAAAATCAGGCAGACCGTCAGCCCGATGGCGCGGGGCGCACTCTGCTTGCCTTGCGCCATACCCTCCGCGCGGTGAAGACCGCGCCCACGGGATGCCCGTGGCCCCGTTTCTGATCACCCCCACAAAGCAAGAGCGGGTTCCGGCGACCAAGGCTGCCGGAACCCGCTCTCCTTCCTCGCTCCCGGGCGGATGCTAACCGCCCGGGATGCGCCTTAGCGGCGCCACCAGCCCCGTCGCTTTTCGGCCGCAGGCGTATCCTCACCGATCACGATCGGCTTGATAACAGGCCCTGCCGCCGGGGCAGGGTTTGCCGCTGTGCCAGATTCCCCATCCGGCGCTGCGTCAGCCCCCTGGGCCGCGGGAGCGGGCGGTGGTGCGTCCGCCGTGGCGCGCGTGCGCCGCACCGGCCGCCGGCGGGCAGGCTTCGCCTCGGCGTCCGCCGGAGAGGCTGTGGCCGCTCCGCCCTCGGCCGACATCGTATCGGCCGGTGCCGTGCCAGACGCGGGGGCCTCCGGCTCCGGCGCCGTCTCTACGCCCGCTTCGGCAAGCTTTGGCTTGCGCGCGCGGCTGGCACGCGGCTTCCGCGCCGGCGCTTTCTCCTCCACCACGGGCTCCGCAGGCGCTCCTTCGGCCGGCGCGGCCTCCGCCGGCAGGGGCGAGACCGCCTCCGCCACCTCAGGGACCGGGGCCGAGGCCGGGGCTTCGCTCAACGGGAGCGGTACCGACTCAGGGAGCGGCGCAGTGCGCGCCGGGCTGCTTTCGATCGCGACCGGCGCCTGCTCCGGCTCCAGCGCGGCGAACAGCGCGTCGATCTGGCCGAAATAGGGATCGGCCGGGGTCGGCCCGCGATAGCCGGAAGGCGCCGGCGGCGGGGCTACCTCTGCCGGCGTCCGGCCCGAGCGTCCTCGCCCGCCGCGGCGGCCACGGCGGCGATTGCGCCCGGCCTCGCCTTCCTCGCCTTCCGCGGCGAAAGCGGCCGGCAGTTCGGGCCCAGGCTCTGCGGGAGGCTGGATTTCCGGGCGCGCTTCGCCTGGCTCAGGCAGTTCCGGGCCGGGCTGGCCCGGCGGCGGCAGTTCGGGCGCGCGGCCCGGCTCATAGGGTCCGGGCTGCGGCGCGGGGCGGGGCATCGGCGGCACGGCAGGTTCCTGCGGCGCAGGGCCCGGCTCGGGCGCCGCATCCGCGGACGACGCATCGCCCTCGGCTTCGAACTCCTCCCCATCCTCGTCCCCGGCCGCGGCCGAAAGCGCGCCCTCGCCATTCTCCTCGCGGCGGCCACGGCGGCGCCGGCGGCGGCGGCGGCGGCGATCACCGCTCTCCTCGCCCCGACCCGCCTCGCCCTCGGCGGGGACAGCCTCGGCCGCGGCCGGCGCGGCCGGCCGGGGGGCTGCCACCGGCTCTTCGGCCTCGGCCACATCTTCGCGCGCCGCGTAATCCATGGCGATCGGCGCGCCAGGGCCTGCCGGCACCTCGGCCGCGATATAGGGGCGCACCTTCTCGATCCGCACCTGCGGCGGGACCAGCTTGTCATCGGCCAGGAGCACGACCTGCAGGCCATGCGTCCGCTCGATCGCCATCAGCCGGTCGCGCTTATGGTTGAGGATGTACATGGCGACGGCGCTGGCCAGATAGACGTTGATCTCGGCCGAGCGGCGGCGCACCGCCTCGTCCTCGATCGCCCGCAACACGTGGATCGCCGAACTTTCGACGCTGCGCACCGTGCCGGTGCCGGCGCAATGCGGGCAGGTGACGAGTGCCGTCTCCGCGAGCGACGGGCGCAGGCGCTGGCGGCTCATTTCCAGCAAGCCGAAATGGCTGATCGAGCCGACCTGGATGCGGGCGCGATCGTTCTTCAGCGCCTCCTTCATCCGCCGTTCGACCATGGCATTGTGCTTGCGGCTCTCCATGTCGATGAAATCGATCACGATGAGGCCAGCCAGGTCTCGCAGGCGGAGCTGGCGGGCAGCTTCGTCCGCCGCTTCCAGATTGGTGCGGAGCGCGGTCTCCTCGATATTCCGCTCGCGCGTGGCGCGGCCGGAATTGACGTCGATCGCGACCAGCGCCTCCGTCTGGTTGATCACCAGATACCCGCCGGACCGCAGCTGGACCGTCGGCGTCAGCATCGATTCGAGCTGCGTCTCCACCTGATACTTGGCGAAGAGCGGCATATCGTTGTTGCGCCAAAGCTGAACCCGCGCAGCGTGCTGCGGCGTCAACATCCGCATGAAATCCCGCGCGGCCTTCCAGGCCGGCTCGCCATCGACCAGCACTTCCTCGATATCGCGCGTATAGCCGTCGCGGATGGTGCGCTTGATAAGGTTGGCTTCTTCATAGACCAGCGCAGGCGCCACGGAGCGGAGCGTCAGGTCACGGATATCATCCCACAAGCGCAACAGATATTCGCAGTCGCGACGGATTTCCGGCTTCGGGCGGTTGGCGCCGGCGGTGCGCACAATGAGCCCCATGCCGGCCGGCATATCCACTTCCTTGATGACTTCCCGCAGGCGCTTGCGATCAGCGACCGAGGTGATCTTGCGGGAAACGCCGCCGCCGCGCGGCGAATTGGGCATCAGCACGCAGTAGCGGCCGGCGAGGGAGAGATAGGTGGTCAGTGCCGCGCCCTTGGTGCCGCGCTCTTCCTTCACCACCTGCACCAGCAGGATTTGCCGGCGATGGATGACTTCCTGGATCTTGTAGTTGCGCACGAAGCGCGCCGGCGGACGGCGATCGCCGTTCTCTTCGCCGCCATCGCTGCCGCCGAAGGTTTCCGGCGCTTCCGGCCCGGCATCCTCGCCGGCAGCCTCAGCCGCTTCGTCGCTTATCTCCGCCGCGGATTCGCTCTCCGCCCGCGCGTCCCCGGCCGTGGCCGGCGGCTCTTTGCCAGAAGCGTCGTCATCCCCCGCCGCGTCGGCCGGGGGCACCTCGCCGATGACGATCTCGCGCACCATCGCGGCCGGCTGGGCGCGCCCAGCCGCCTGGTCTTCCTCCATTGCGAGCGTTTCCGCTGCTTCGAAGGCGGGTTCGATGGCATCAAGCTCGGAGGTGATCGGCCGGCTGGCGGCGGCGACTTCGGCCGCCTCCTCTGCCGCTTCCTCGGCGGCCTCGGCCTCGGCCTCGGCGCGGGCGGCGGCCTCTTCCGCTTCGAGCAGCTTCTGCCGGTCGGCTACCGGGATCTGGTAATAGTCCGGATGGATTTCGCTGAAGGCGAGGAAGCCATGACGATTGCCGCCATATTCCACGAAAGCGGCCTGCAGGCTAGGTTCGACCCGGATGACCTTGGCGAGATAGATATTGCCTTTGATCTGCTTCTTGATCGAGGTTTCGACATCGAAATCCTCTAGGCGGGTCCCGTCAAGAACGACGACACGGGTTTCCTCCGGGTGCGTCGCGTCGATCAACATACGTTTGGTCATAATACGCAAAACTCCGACGCGCTCCGCTGGGGAGCGCGGCCACCGCAGGGCGGCGCAGTAAGGGTGATTGGGGGGGAAGACCCGTACACGACGGCGAAACTGACCGGGCTCTCGGCAGCGGAATGCGCGCTGGTGTGAGAAAAGCGGTCATAAACGTCGGACGGATCCCTAACTCAGATGTGATAAGCGCGCCCGGCTGACGGCCAGGCAATCGCTGAAACGACAGCCTCCGGCATCGGCCGCCCGAGGCTCCGCATGGCATGGCGCCACCGATCCAAGGTCCGGGCCGCGGGGCGGCCGGTTCCGGCAGATGCTCCAGACCCTTGAAAAGGGAGCCACGCTATCAGGCCCAGCCTTCTTCAGAATCTACCGCGCAAAATGGCCTAAACCACCTGCCGTTGCAAGAGCAGCCCGGCGCCCGCCAGGCGCCACCGGGCCTTGCCAGATTACAAATAGTATAATTCATTTACATTCAGGCGATAAGCTTGTTATTCGAAACAAGAGTATGAACAAGCGCCTGCTGATCCTGGGCCCCGGTCGGAGCTTTCCGCATGACAGACGCGCCATTCGAACCGAATGCACGCATGGCAGAGCGCCGCCTGCTGCTGAGCCTCGGCGTCAGCGCCACGGTTCTGCTGCCGAGTTGGCTACGCCCGGCCGTAGCATGGGCGGCCGAGCGGCGGGCCTTGCACCGGCAAGCCTTGCTCGCCCGGCCGGCGCCTAAGGATGCGCCACTGATCATGCTCGATCCCGGCCATGGCGGCAAGGATCCGGGCGCCATCGGCGTCGCCGGCACCTATGAGAAGCATATCGCGCTGATTTCGGCGCTGGAGCTGCGACGCCGGCTCGAGGCGAGCGGTCGCTACCGCGTAGCGATGACCCGCAGCACCGATCATTTCATCCCGCTCGAAGATCGCGTCGCCATCGCCCAGGATCGCGGCGCGCATCTCTTCGTCTCGATGCACGCCGATTCGATCCCCGATCCCGCAGTGCGCGGCGCCAGCGTCTATACCCTGTCGAGCAATGCCTCGGACGCGCAGACGGCGGTTCTCGCCGAGCGCGAAAACAGCTCGGACCGCTTCGCCGGCCCGCATTTCAAGGGCGTCTCCCCCGCCGTCGCGCGGATCTTGGCGAGCCTCGTCGGGCGGGAAACCCGCATCGGGTCAGCGCGCCTGCAGCAGGACATGGTCTCCGAACTGGCGACCGAGACCGATATGCTCACCCGGCCGGCCCGCCACGCCGCCTTTGTTGTGCTCAAATCCGCCGAAATCCCAAGCGTTCTGGTCGAGATGGGGTTCATGTCCAATTACAAGGACGAGTCCGCGCTCCGCCAGGCCGCCCATCGGGACCGCATTACGCTCGCCATGAAGAATGCCGTGGACGCCTGGTACATCGCACAGAAAACTGCCCGAATGGCGGGATAGCGAAGAACGCTCTGGCGCAATCACCCCCTCGGTCCTATGTCCGCCCGGCGGGCGGCCTGTCGCGCCTCGATGATATAAGGAATGATGCCTGATGCCCGGCCCCCTCAGAGCCGGCGATCCCATAGCGCGCCCCAGCTCGGGCGGCGGTGGACGCGGCGGCAAGAATAACGGCGGCGGAAACGATGGCCGCCCGCCCGAGGATCCGGGACAGGGCAAAGGCCGGCGCAGGCCGGCCGACGCGCGGGCAAAGCGGCAGGCCCGCCGGCGGAGCGGCGCCGGCTTTCATGCCGCCAAGGCGGTGACGACGCTGCTCGGCATCGGCGCGGCCCTGGTGGTCGCCGGCGGCATCGGAACCTACGCCCTGTTCCGCTATTACACAGCCGATCTGCCGAGCATCGACGGGCTGCGCAACTACCAGCCGCCGGTGATGAGCCGGGTCTATGCGAGCAATATGCAGCTCGTCTCTGAACTCGCGACCGAGCGGCGGATCTACACCCCCTTCGAGGATATCCCACCCCTCGTCGCCCAGGCATTCATCTCCGCCGAAGATCAGAATTTCTGGCACGAACCGGGGATCGACCCGCTCGCCATCGTCCGCGCCGGCGTCACCGATCTCACCCTCATCGGGTCCGGCCGCCGGCCGATCGGCGCCTCCACCATCACCCAGCAGGTGGCAAAGAACATCCTGCTGCAAAACCAGATCAATTTCGTCCGCAAGATCAAGGAAGCCGTGCTCGCCATCCGCATCAACCAGGCGATGAGCAAGCAGCGTATCCTCGAAATCTATCTCAACGAGATCTATCTCGGTGAGCAGTCCTATGGCGTGGCCGCCGCCGCCGCCGCCTATTTCGACAAGCCGCTCGACAAGCTGACGATCGCGCAGGATGCGATGCTGGCATCGCTGCCGAAGGCGCCTTCGAACTACGATCCCTATCGCCATCCGCAGGCGGCGCTTGCGCGTCGCAACTGGGTGATCGGGCGGATGCTGGCGGATGGCGCCATCACCAGCGCCCAGGCCGACGCGGCCCGCGCCGAGCCGCTCTTCACCAAGGCCAGCGGCCGGCCGCAAACGGTGCCCGGCTCGGAATATTTCGCCGATGCCGTGCGCCAGCAGCTGATCCAGCTGTTCGGCGAGAAGCGGGCGACCGATGGCGGCCTCGTCGTCTATACCAGCCTGGATCCGGCGCTTCAGCAGGTAATGGATGCGGCCCTCCGCCATCGGCTGATCGATTACGACCACAATCATGACGGCTGGCGCGGCCCTGTGGGCCAGATCGATATCACGGGCAGCAGCTGGGCGCCCGCCCTCGCCAAGGTGAGCCAGCCGGCCGGGATGCTGCCGAGCTGGCGGCTCGCGGTCGTCCTCAGCACCGCCGCGCGCACCGCCGATGTCGCCTGGCTTGGCCCGCCCGCCCAGCGCGGAGCGCTCGGGGCGCCGGTTCACGGCACGCTCGACCTTGCCAGCTTGCGCTGGGCGCGGCGGGCAGACCCCAAGGGCGGCATCGGGCCAGTGCCGCGCAGCATGGCCGATATCGTCAAGCCCGGCGATGTCGTGATGGTCGAGCCGCCGAGCGCCGAGGCCAAGATCGACGACGAAGGCGCGACGAGCGCGAAAACACTGGCCGGCGCCCCGATCGTCGCGCTCTGCCAGGTTCCCAAAGTCGAGGGCGCGGCGATGACGATGGACCCGGCGACCGGCCGCGTCCTCGCCATGGCGGGGGGCTGGAGCTACGGCCTCAGCCAGTTCAACCGCGTGACCCAGGGTGAGCGCCAGCCGGGATCGAGCTTCAAGCCGATGGTCTATCTCACCGCGATGGAGCAGAACATCGCGCCTGACGCGACGGTGCTCGACGCTCCCTTCGTCATCAACATGCCGGATGGAACACAATACCGGCCGGGGAACTACGAGGCGAACTTCCTCGGCCCCATCCCGCTGCATAAGGCGCTCGAGGACTCCATTAATCTCGCGACGCTGCATCTCGCCGCCCGCATCGGATTGCAGCCGATCGCGACGACTGCGCAGGATTTCGGCGTGCTCGACAAGATGCCGCTGATCTACCCCGCCGTGCTCGGCGCCATGGATACCACGATGATGCGTCTCGCCGGCGCCTATGCCGGCCTCAGCCAGCTCGGGCGGAAGGTGACGCCGACGCTCATCGACCGCGTGGAAGATCCGCAAGGGCGTGTCATCTACCGCGCACCGAACGTGGTCTGCACCAATTGCGATAATGCGGACCCGAGCCGGCCGCCCGCCCTCGCCTATCGCGGCAGCCAGCTTGCCGATCCGCAGAGCACCTTCCAGCTCGTCACCATGATGCAGGGTGTGATGACGAACGGCACCGGCATCGTCGCCGATCGCGGCCTCCAGCCATGGACGCCGGCCGGCAAGACCGGAACCACCGAGAACTTCCAGGATGCCTGGTTCACCGGCTTCACGCCGACGCGCCTTACCTCGGTCTGGGTCGGCTTCGACAATCCGAAGTCGCTCGGCGCGAACGAGCAGGGCGCGACGGTCGCCGGCCCGGTGTGGAACCAGATCATGACCTATGCGCTGAAGGACGAGCCGAAAGTGCCCTTCCCGCAGCCGAGCGGCATCGAGATGCGGAGCACCGGCGGGGTCATGGAGGCCTTCAAGACCGGCCAGCCGAGCGGCGGCAATGTCGATCTGCCACCGGCCAATGCGAGCGCGGGAGGTGCCGCGGGCGCTGCCGTGGGCGGCGATGGCAATGCCTCTACCGCCGCCACGCCCGCGGCAGGTGGCGGCAATGGTATCGACAATCCCGTAGGCGGGCTGTATTAGGCCCGCCCATGTCCGCCGAGACCGAAGCCCTTTCCGATCAGATCAGGCAGTCCGTCACGCTGCTGAGGAGGCATCTTTGACTGGGATGTCGCCACAACCCGCCTTGACGAGCTGAACCAGCGCGCGGAAGACCCCGCGCTTTGGAATGACGCCGCCCTCGCCCAGTCTCTGATGCGCGAGCGCACGCGGCTCGCGACCAGCGTGGAGGCCGTTCGCCGGATCGAGACGGAGCTTGCCGATACGATCGACCTCGTCGCCATGGCGGAAGCCGAGGGTGACCAGGCGATGGTGCAAGAGGCGGTCTCAGGCCTTGAGCGGCTGGCCGAGGAAGCCAAGCTGCGCGAGATCGAGAGCCTGCTTTCGGGCGAGGCGGACGGCAACAACGCCTATCTCGAGATCAATGCCGGCGCCGGCGGCACAGAAGCCCAGGATTGGGCTGAGATGCTCCAGCGCATGTACACCCGCTGGGCCGAGAAGCACGACTACAAGGTCGAGATCCTCGAAACCTCCGAAGGCGAGCAGGCCGGGATCAAGTCCGCGACCATCAAGGTGAATGGGCCGAGCGCCTATGGCTGGCTCAAGACAGAAGCCGGGGTGCATCGCCTGGTGCGCATCAGCCCCTTCGATTCCGCAGCCCGCCGGCAGACGAGCTTCGCCTCCGTCTATGTCTATCCTGAGGTGGACGATACGATCGAGGTCGAGATCAACCCGGCGGATCTCAAGGTCGATACCTTCCGCGCCTCGGGCGCCGGCGGCCAGCACGTCAACAAGACGGAAAGCGCCATCCGCATCACCCATGTGCCGACGGGCATCATCGTCGCCTGCCAGACGGATCGCAGCCAGCACCGCAACCGCGCGACCGCCATGGCGATGCTCAAGGCGCGGCTCTACGAGCTTGAGCTGAAGAAGCAGGAAGACGCCGCCAACGAGGCCGCCGCCGCCAAGACCGATATCGGCTGGGGGCACCAGATCCGATCCTACGTGCTTGCGCCCTATCAGCTGGTGAAGGATCTGCGCACCAGCGTCGAAAAGGGCAATCCCGCGGCGGTGCTGGATGGCGAGCTTGACGAATTCATGGCGGCGGCCCTGGCCGCGAGGGTCGGGGCGACCCGCAGCGAGGCGAGCGCCGCCGCGCGATGAGGGTGCCGTACCTCTCCCCGCCGGATGAGAGGTAAGGCCCGCCATGTCGCTCGAAAATCCGTGGATTTCGCTCGTCGCCTTGTCCTTCATGCTGCTCGCGGTCTGCCTCGGCGCCACGATTAGAAAGCGCTGGCCCGAGCATCACAGCAATCGCGAGACGATCGAACTGCTGCAGACGACCGTCATGCTGCTCGCGACCTTTGCCGCCATCGTGCTCGGCCTGCTGATCACCTCGGCCAAGAAGGACTTCGACAATCTCCAGAACGATGTCCGCGGCTTCGGCGCGACCCTGGTGCAGCTTGACTATACGCTCGCCGAACTCGGGCCCGAAGCCGTGCCGATCCGCCACCGCCTGGTGCGCTATGCCGCCGCCGCGACCGCCATCATCTGGTCTGACGAAGCGCCGCCGCCGGGCAATTACTACCCCCGCCTGCCGGCCTCGAAGCCCCGCCGGATGGGCGAAACCACCGCGAATCTGGGGCAGATGCTGCAGGATGCCGATTCTGCCCTGCAATCCCTTCCCTCCGGAGACGCGGCCCAGACCCGCCGCCTCGCCACCGCCGAGCGGCTGATGACGGTCGCGATCGGCGATCGCTGGCATATCGTCGAAGCATCGCGCGGCAGCCTCTCCACGCCCTTCTTCGCCGTGCTCGTCTTCTGGGCGATCGTGATCTACCTGTGCTTCGGCCTCAGCGCGCCGCTCAACCACGTCAATGCCATGACGATGACGCTGAGCGCGGTCGCGCTGGCAAGCGCGCTTTTCGTCATCATCGACCTCTACACGCCCTATACCGGCATTTTCAGCATTTCGAGCGCGCCGCTGCGCGGCGCCATCCGGATCATGCTCTCGCTGCCGGAGGGCATGCCGGGCCCCTTCAGCCAGACCTGCCAGGCGCTCGCCGGCTGCGAGTAAGGCGGCCGCCGGCAGTGGCGGGAAGCTCGGAGCCCCTCGTCAGGGCCTATCATCACGATGGACGGGCGCGGCGCCGTGCGGCAGCAGGTGCTTGTCCACCTCGAGGCGCAGTTCGTTGATGGCGGTGATGGAGACCGGGTCGATCGCTTCGATCGCGGTCAGCACCGTCTGGCAAGCATCGCGCAAGGCATGCAGGAAGCCATGGCCAGCCGGCTCGGCCTCCGGCACGCTCCCGTCGGCGGTGAGCGTCGCCTCGATCTGCTCGGCTTCACGGATATGGCCCTGTTCGCGCAGGTGCCGGGCGAGCGCTTGCGCGCGAAGGGCGGGGGTCTGCTGGTCGTCGCTCATGGCTCGATGGTCCGCCTGGTCCGATGAAGAGAGGGCAGATGTGTCTGCTCGGGCGCCTGCGGTCAAGCACCCGCGCCGGATCGGCCCAATCAGTGCCCGCCACCACCGCCGCCCCCTCCTTTGGAGGAGGACAGCAGGAAGGCCAGCGGCACCACGCAGAAGGCCGCGATGCCGCAATAGACGAATAGATCCTTATAGGCGAGCATCGCCGCCTGGGCGCTAAGCATCTGGTAGATCTCGGCGCGGACCATGGTGGATGCCTGCTGGCCGACATAGCCGAGGCTGTGCATGGCGCCCGTCATCTGCTGCTCGAGCGTCGCGAAAGGCTCCCAGAGAGGCGTCATGTAGCGCTGCAGATAGGCCGAATGAACCTGCTCGCGCTCGGTAATCCCGGCGGTCGCAAGCGAGATGCCGATTGATCCGGCGACGTTGCGGAGCATGACGAAGAGCGCGCTCCCATCATTGTTCAGCGCGCGGGGCAAGGTGATGTAGGAAATCGTGCTGACCGGGACGAAGAGGAAGGCGAGGCCCACAACCTGGAAGATGCGGGCATAGACGAGCGTCCAGAAGCTGACCTGTTCATCGACGATCGTGCTCGAATAGATGTAGGAGGCGCCGATCAGAATAAAGCCGAAAGCGATGATGAAGCGCGTCTGCACATTCGGCATCAGCAGCCGGGTGACGACCGGGATGAGCAGCACGATCGCCAAAGCCCCAGGGGACAGCACCAGGCCCGCGAGCATCGCCGTATAACCGAGCGCCTGCTGGGCGAGTTGCGGCACCAGCACGGCGCCCGAATAGAGCACCCCACCGACGCCCACGATCATGACCGTGCCGATGGCGAAATTTCGGTCCTTGAAGGCGCGTAGATCGACGATCGGCTTGTCGGTGGTAGTGAGCCACACGATCGCCCCGCTGATGCCGACCGCGGCGAGGGCCGCCATCAGCGCGATGAAGGAGGAGCCGAACCAGTCCTTGTCCTCGCCACGGTCGAGGAAGATCTGCAGGCAGCCGATGCCGAGCGCGATGAGACAAAGGCCGATCCAGTCGGTATCGGCGATGCGCGCCTTCTGCCGCCGCACCCAGGGCGGGTCGTCCACCAGGGCGGCCACGGCGAACAGCGCGATCAGGCCAACGGGAATGTTGATCCAGAAAATCCACCGCCAGGAATAGCTATCGGTGAGAAAGCCGCCGAGCGTCGGGCCGATCGCGGGGGCGAAGATCACGGCGATGGCGACGACGCCGAAGGCCGAGCCGCGCTTCTTCGGCTCGAAATGATCGAGGATGATCGCCTGCTGGTTGGGCTGCAGCCCGCCACCGCAGAGCCCCTGAAAGAGCCGGAAGATGACCATCTGCGTGAGCGAGGTGGCGGTGCCGCAGAGGAAGGAAAAGACCACGAAGCCGCCGATACACAGCAGGAAATAGCGCTTCCGCCCGATCAGCCGGCCGATGAAGCCCGAGATCGGCAGAACAATGCTGTTGGCGACGAGATAGGAGGTGAGCGTCCAGGTCGCGTCGTCATAGCTCGCCGAAACCGAGCCCGCGATATTCGGCAGGGAGACGTTGACGATCGTGGTATCGAGAATTTCCATGAAGGCCGCGATGGTGACGACGATCGCCACCAGCCACGGGTTGGTCTTCGGACGCCAGGCGGCATCCTCGGCAGCATGTCGATCCGCTGAACCGCTCATGAGTTGGGCGGAACCTCATTCTCGCGGCCGGGCTGGTTGCCATCCCGCACCGAGCGGTCAAGATGCACCACCGGCTCCACCGACAGCCCGAGCGGCAACGGCAGCCGCGGATCGAGCCCGCGATCAATGATGATCTTCACCGGAACGCGCTGCACGATCTTCACGAAATTGCCGGTCGCGTTTTCCGCCGGGAAGGTGCTGAAGCGGCTCCCGGTGCCCATCTGCAGGCTGCCGACATGGCCGATGAGATGCAATTGCGGATAGGCGTCCACCGCGATCGTCACCTCCTGGCCCGGCCGCATGCGGGTGAGTTGCGTCTCCTTGAAATTCGCGGTCACCCACACCTCGGGCACCACCAGATCCATGATCGTCTGGCCGGCCTGAAGGTAATAGCCCTGCTCCACATTGCGCTTCGTCACCCAGCCATCCTGCGGCGCGCGCACCGTGGTGTAGGAGAGGTTGAGCTTCGCTTGGTCCAGGCTCGCTTGGGCCGCGCCCACCAGGCCCTTCAGCTCGTCAACCTTCGCCCGGGCGGTGGCGACGTTCTGGGCAACGAGGCTCGCGGAATCGACCTGCGCCTGAGCTTCTTTCACCTGGCCTTCGGCCTGACGCACGCCGGCATTCGCCTGATCGATCTGCTGCTGGGTGGTGGCGGCGCGCGGCACAGAATGCTGGCGGCGATAATTCTGCTGCGAATTGAGCAGGTTGGCCTGCGCCACTTCGAGCGCGCCTTGCGCGTTGAGCAGTTGCGCCGGATAGGTCACCTTGGCCTTGTCGAGCGCGATCTCGGCGCTTTTCAGTTCGCTCTCGTCCTGCAGGAGGGCTGCCTGTGCCTTCTCGACCGCGACCTGATAATCGCGCGGATCGATGGTGATGATCGGCTGACCCTTACGGATAAACTGGTTGTCGTTGACGAGCAGGGCCGTCACCTGGCCGGAGACGCGGGGTGCGATGGAGACGGCGCGGCCGTCGGTAAAGGCGTCGTCGGTGCTGATCTCGTTGCGATGCAACCACCAGTCGGCAAAAAAACCGATGCCGGCGATGAGGAGCACGGCCAGGAAGATGACGCGGGGGAGGATTTTCCGGCGCCCGCTGGGGGGCTTGCCCCCGCCTTCCGGCTTGGCCTCGGGCTTCGCCGCCTCACCCTGGGTGCGCGCGTCGCCTGTCTCGGGGGTCTTGTCCGAACTGCCGCTCACGATAGGCCTTCTCTCCACCTGGGCAGGAGTGACACTTCGGGGCGATGCCTGCCATCAGCACCTCGCGCCCGAACACCCCCGCTGACCGATCGGTCAGCGCTAGCCTATTTGTGTCTGCGCGTCGAGTTGCAAAGGGGGATTGGCAGCCGTTAGGATCACAGGACTGTGATCGGAAGCGCCAGCAGAGGCCTCGGACCATGCAGGGACATCCCCTTTTCCCTTGGGTCGGCAGCCAGGCTATAGAGGGCAAGACATGACCGACATTCCGGCCGCGCGCCCCCCGCGTTTCACCCTCTCCGCTACCCGGCCCCAGCAGATCGCCATGGCGTCGCTGGCGCTCGGGCTTCTGGTGCTTGGCCTCTTCACGCTCAAGGAGTTCCTCCCCGCCCTCGCCTGGGCGGCGATTTTCGCCATCGCCCTGTGGCCGGCTTACGCGCGAGCGGGGCGGCGCTTCGGCACCGGGCGGCACAATCTGCTGCTGCCCGCCGGCTTTACCCTTGGCGTCGCGCTGGTCTTTGTGGCGCCGATCGCGCTGGTCGCCGTGCAGATCGCGCATCAGGCCCAGAATTTCACAGAATGGCTGCATGCCGCACGGGTGGATGGGTTGCAGGAGCCCGCCCTGCTGCAGCGCCTGCCCTTCCCGCATGCCCAGTTCGACAGTTGGTGGCAGGAGAATCTCGGCAACCCAGGCGGGGCGCAAAAGCTCGTCCAGCGGACAGCGGGCGGCCACGTCGCCGGGATCAGCCGCTATCTCGGTGAAGCGCTGATCCACCGGCTGACCTCGTTCGTCTTCACGCTCCTCGCGCTGTTCTTCATCTTTCGCGGCGGCCAGCCCTTGGTGCAGCAGATGCAGAAAGCGGCCACCCGCGCCTTCGGCCCGACCGGCGAGCGCATCGGCCAGCAGATGATCGACTCGGTGCATGGCACGGTGAACGGGCTGGTCCTCGTCGGCCTCGCAGAGGGCCTCTTGCTCGGGCTCGTCTATGTCGTCGCCGGGGTGCCGCAGGCGACCATCTTCGGCATGGTCACGGCCGTCGCGGCGATGATCCCCTTCGCCTCGATCGCGGTCTTTGCCGTCGTCACGCTCCTGCTGCTGGCGAAGGGCGCGATTGGCTGGGCGATCGCCGTGCTCTGCATCGGCCTGATCGTCACCTTCGTCGCGGACCATTTCGTCCGCCCGGTGCTGATCGGCGGCACCACGCAACTGCCCTTTCTCTGGGTTCTTCTCGGCATCCTGGGCGGCGTCGGCGCCTGGGGGATCATCGGCCTGTTTCTGGGGCCGGCGATCATGGCAGCGCTCATCCTGCTCTGGCGGGAATGGGTGGGCGAAGGCCCGGTCTGATCGCCCCCGCCGTGCGCCGGGCGGTGGTTCAGAACCGGTCCGGCCGGTAGGCCGCCGGATCGGTGAAGGGCTCATCGCCCGTCATCATCGCGGCGAGCAGCCGCCCCGTCGTCGGCCCGAGCGTGAGGCCCTGATGGCCATGGCCGAAGGCGAACCACAGGCCCGTCTGGCCGGGTGCCGGGCCGATGATCGGCAGCATGTCCGGCGTGCAGGGGCGAGAGCCGAGCCAGGGTTCCGGATCGGCCCGGGTGCCGAGGCCAGGCATCAGCGCATGCGCCATCGGCTCCACCCGGTCGAGCTGCACCGGGGTCGGCGGGGCATCGCGATCCGCGAATTCCGCTCCCGTCGTCAGCCGCACGCCGCGCCGCATGGGGGCCAGCATATAGCCATGCGCCACATCGAAGACCGCATGGTTGAGGAAGGCGTTGCCTTCCGGCCTGTAGTGCATGTGGTAGCCGCGCTTGACGAACATCGGCGGATCATAGCCGAAGCCGCGCGTCACATCGGGGGACCAGGCGCCGAGCGCCACCACCGCCTCGCCCGCAGTATAGGCCGCGCCCTCGCCGCCTGCCACCCGCCAGCCAGCGCCTGCCCGCGCGAGGCTATGGGCATCGGCGGTGCGGACGCGCCCGCCCAGCCGCTCGAACAGGGCGAGGTAGGCCATGGTCAGCGCCAGAGGATCGAGCACACCGACCGGCTGCGTCCAATGCAGGCCGCCGGCGAGGCCCGCGCGCAGATGCGGCTCGGCCTCGGCGAGGCCGGCAGGATCGAGCACGGCATAGTCCACGCCGAATTCCCGATGCGCGATCTCCGCCTGCCGCACGGCCTCTTCCAGAGTCTCAGGCCGGGAATGCGCCATCGTCCAACCGCCGGGGTGCAGCAGCGGCTGTGCCTCCGCCGCCTCGGCCAGGGCCAGATGATCCTCCACGCAATGGGCGATGAGGCGCGCATAGCTGCGCGAGACCTCCATGTAGCGCCCGGGCTCCGAATAGTACCAGTAGCGGGCGAAGGGGCCGAGCAGATGCGGCAGCATCCGCGCGTGGTAATGCGCCTCCGTGCGGAGATTGAAGGCATAGCCCATCAGGGCGCCCATCTCGCGCGGGAACAGATGCGGAAAGACCGCCTCGCGCTGGATAAGGCCAGCATTGCCGAAGGATGTCCCGGTGCCTGGTGCCTGACGATCGACCAGCAGGGTTTGCCGCCCACGCATCTGCAGATGGACGGCGATCGACACGCCGACGATGCCACCCCCCAGCACAAGAACGTCCGCGTCCTCGGCAGTGCCAGCCATCGCGCTCCCTCTCATGCCAAAGTAGGGGCCGAGCCTGACATGCGGGCGCGCGCCCGATCAAGCATTCGCTGCGGCCGCCGCCCCGGCGGCGAACCAGGGGGCGAGCTGATCGTAGAGCGATCGGAAGCGCCGATAGCCTTCGGCATAGGCCGCGGCCTTCGCGCCATCGGGCATGATGAGCTCGCCCTGCCGCACCAGCCCGCCGACGCCCGCCCAATCCTCCGCCGCGCCGACCCCCATGGCCGCGACCCAGGCAGCGCCGAGGCAGGAGCCGGGATGGCCTTCGAGCCGCTGGAGCGGCATTTGCAGGATATCGGCCACGATCTGCATCCAGATCCGGCTTTGCGAGCCGCCATCCGAGACGAGCAGCCGACGCACCGGATAGCCGAGTTCGCGGAACACCTCGATATGATGGAGAAACCCGTAGCCGACGCTTTCCAGCGCCGCCCGCCAGAGATGCGCCACGCCATGATTGAGGCTGAGGCCGGCGATGGTGCCGCGCGCCGCGGGATCCTGGATGGGACTTTTCTCGCCCAGCAGATAGGGCAGCATCACCACGCCCTCGCTGCCGGCCGGCACCGCCGCCGCCAAGGCATCCAGGGCGGCATGCGGATGGGGCTGATCGCGCACCGCTCCGCCCGCGAAACCGCTGACGATCCAGTTCAGCATCGCCCCCGTCGCCGCCATGCAACCGTTGGGCATGAAGAGGCCGGGCACCACATGCCGGTCGAGGAAGATGCGGCGGTCCGGCACGGCATGCTCCGCCGCGATGAGGATATCGCCGGCGCCGCCGAATTTGAGCAGCACGTCTCCCTCGCCGATCACCCCGGCCGCATAGGCCGAGGCGACGTGATCCGCCGCCCCCGCGACCACGGGCAAGCCGGCGGGCAGACCGGTTTCTGCCGCGGCCGCGGCAGAAACCCGCCCGATCACGCGATGGCTTTCGGCGATGGGGGGCAGATGTTCGGGGCGGATGCCGGCGAGCGCGATGAGATCCGGCGCCAGCTCACCTTCCGCCAGATCGACGAAACCGGCCTCCAGCGCCCAATTATGCTCGATCCTGCGCGCGCCGGTCAGCTTCCAGTTGATGAAGTCGTACGAGCCGAACACGGTGCCGATCCGCGCGAAAATCTCCGCCTCATGCCGCGCCAGCCAGCGGAGCTTGGTGGCGATGATCTGTTGCGTCAGCCCATTGCCGGTGCGGCGCAGGAAGCGCGCCTCGTCCACCTCCTGCCGGAGCCCCGCCACCTCCGCGCTGCTGCGGCCATCGCTCTGCTGGATGCTGGGCCGGAGCAGCGCGCCCGCCTCGTCCAGCAGAACGAGCGCGGGCACCATCCCGCTCACCCCAATCGCCACTAGGTCGGCCGCGAGGCGAGGCTCGGCGCCGAGCAACTCCCGCGTGATTGCGCAAGTATTTGCCCACCATTCGGCAGGGTTCTCCTCCGCCCAGCCGGGATGCCGCGCGATGAGCGCCACCGGGCGGGAGACGATCCGAACAATCCGGCCCGGCAGGTCTATCAGGATACCGATCGTCGAGGTCGTGCCGATATCGATGCCGATGACGGCGGGCATCTGCGCCCGGCCTCAGCGCAAGCTCTCGACCTTCGCCATGAAGGCCGCGACCCGCGCGGGATCGACCGCGTTCCAGGTATGGCCATCGACCTTGAAATGCGTGCCGACGACGCAGCCATCGGCCACGCTCAGGATATCGGCGACGTTATGGATGTTGACGCCGGTATTGGCGAATACCGGCACATCCCGCACGGCGGCGCAAACGCCGCTCAGCTCGGATTGATCGGTCTCCTGCCCGGTGATCGGGCCGGACACCAGGATCGCATCGGCCAGCGCCGAAAAGACGGCGCTCCTCGCGCGGAGCGGCAGCGGCCGCGTATCCAGGGGGGCGGCGAATTCCGCATTGATATTGAACAGAAGCTTCAGATCGCGCACATCGAGGTTGCGACGCGCCTTGAGGGCTGCGTCACAGTCCGGCATCCAAAGCCCCATATCCGAGGCATAGACGCCGGTGAAGATCTCGCGCACGAAGCGCGCGCCGGTCGCCGCCGCGAGGGCGACGCTCGCAACCGGATCCCAGAGATAGTTCACGCCGAACGGCACCCGAATCTGATGCTTGAGGGTCGCGATCACCGCGCTCATCGCCGCGACCGAGGCGACAGGCGCCTTGAGCGAATAGGGGCGGTCGTTCTCGTTCCCGAACATCACCGCATCGACCCCACCCGCCTGAAGCGCATCGAGATCGGCGGCGGCATTCTCGATCAGCCGTGCCATGCCGCCCTTCTCATCGTAGAGCGGAGTGCCCGGCAGCGCGCCGATATGGACCATGCCGATGACGACCTTCTTCTTGCCGTCAAAGAAATCGAACATGGAATTTTCTCCCTGAAGTGCGGGCTCGGCGCTCGGCGCTCGGCCCCGATCGGTTAGGACTGTTCGGCGACGATCACGCGCACGGCGTGGTTTCTCGCCTCGGCCTCGATGTCCGGCGGTAGAGCCGCATCGGTGACGATGGTATCGAGCGATTCGAAGCCGCAGATGCGAACGAAGGATCTGCGGTTGAACTTGCTGCTGTCGCAAAGGGCGGCGACGCGCTTCGATTGCTGCCTGAAGATGGTTTTGACCTCGGTATCCTCTGGCGAATAGTCATAGACGCCCTCGGCATCGATGCCGCAGACGCCCATGAAGAACCAATCGAACCAATGGCCGTTCAACTGCTGGTGGGTGATGCCGCCACAGAGCGATCCCTCGCGCGGGCGCAAGCGGCCGCCGAGCAGAAAGACCTCGGGAAGGATCGGTTGCGGCATCGCCAGAATGGTTTGCAGGCTGTTGGTGACGATTTTCAGTTCCTCGCGATCGGCAAGCTCGCCCGCGAGATAGGCAACGGTCGATCCGGTATCGAGGCCGATGGCCTGGCCAGGCAGCACCAGGGCCGCGGCGCGCGCCGCGATCCTTTGCTTCGCCGCGGCGTTGAGATCCCGCCGCGCGGCGTAGGATGGTTCGATCTGGATGACAGCGTTCGCCGGCATCGGCACCGCGCCCCCGTGCGAGCGCTGCACCAACCCCTCGCGCTCGAGCATTTCGAGATCGCGCCGCACCGTCATCTCGGAAATGCCGACCTCGCGCGCGACATCGGCGACAGAGACGAAACCTTGCTCCTGCACGAGGCGATGCAACGCCACCCGGCGGGCGCCCGCCGGCGCCGGCGGAATGGGAAGCGCCGCTCCATCCGGCGCCGGCATGCCTTGGCTCATTTTGCGCGTCATGAGCTTATCCTAGCGGGCAGATCACCAGCACACAACACAAACGATCACATTCACACAAACTTTGTGTTAGTTTTTGTTTGACTGGCGTTGCCGGACTGTTATGGTCTTGTGACATAGCTGAGCGATGCGAGAGCATGGAGCCCATGAGACCGATTGGGAGCGACCTGGCAGGCAAGACGGCGCTGATCACCGGCGCCGCGACTGGAATAGGCCATGCGATCGCCCGCGCCCTCGCCGCCCAGGGCATGCGGCTCGCCATCGCCGATATCGACCATGCGGCCGCGGCGCGCGCTGCCGCCGGGATCGGGGAGAGCGCGATCGCGGTTCAGATGGATGTGACGCAGCGCGCCAGCGTCTTCGCCGCATTCGAAACCGTAGCCGCGGCCTTTGGCGGTATCGACCGCGTGGTCGCCAATGCCGGCGTTTCGACCATGAAGCCCGCGCTCGACATCACCGATGCCGATTGGGACTTCAACTTCAACGTCAATAGCCGCGGCGTCTTCCTCACCAACCAGGCGGCCTGCCAGCATTTCCTCAAACACGGCATCCGCGGCGCGATCTGCAATACCGCGTCGCTCGCCGCGAAAGTCGGCGCGCCGCTTCTCGCCCATTACTCCGCCAGCAAGTTCGCCGTCATCGGTTGGACGCAGGCCCTGGCGCGCGAAATGGCGCGGCACGGCATCCGCGTGAACGCGGTATGCCCGGGCTTCGTTCGCACCGGCATGCAGTCCCGCGAGGCGGTGTGGGAAGCCGAGTTGCGCGGCATGACGCCGGAAGCGGTGCTGCAGGACTATATCGCCCAAACCCCGCTCGGGCGCATCGAGGAGCCGGAGGACGTGGCCGGCGTCGTCGCTTTTCTGCTGTCCGATGCCGCAGGCTTCATGACGGGCCAGGCGATCAACGTGACGGGCGGTGTCTATATGACGTGAGTGATCCGGCCTGCGGCAAGCGCAAGCCCCGGCGTGCCTTGATAGTGCAATGTTCTGATCTCGGGAGAGTACCATGGCGAATAGGCATTGGCTGATGGCGTTTATCGGTGCGTTGGGTATGGGCACCGCGCTGAGCGTGGCACCGGGCGCCGCCCGCGCCGCGAGTGATGGCGGCACCTTGACGATCTCGGACGCCCAGTTCCTCTGGACCTGCGGCTTCAGCCCCTACAATTCCAGCTCGAACTTCCTGTCCGTCGGGCCGATCTACGAGACGCTCGCCTTCGTCAACACGCTGCAGAACGGCAAGACCACGCCCTGGCTCGCCACCGATTATGCCTGGAGCGACAACAATACCGTTCTTACCTTCACCATCCGCAAGGGCGTGAAGTGGACGGACGGCACGCCCTTCACGGCGGCCGATGTCGTGTTCACCTTCACCATGCTCAAGAAGTATCCCGGGCTCGATCTCAATACGGTCTGGTCCGCGCTCAAGAGCGTTGCCCAGCAGGGTGTCGACAAGGTCGTCTTTACCTTCAACGCGCCTTCGGTGCCGTTCTTTTACTACATCGCCGACCAGGTCGGGATCGTGCCGGAGCACATCTGGTCCAAGGTCAAAGACCCGATGACCTATCAGGATGCTCATCCGATCGGCACCGGCCCCTTCACCATCGCGCGGTGCACGCCGCAGGATGTCAGCTACGCGCGGAACCCGAACTACTGGCAGCCCGGCCTGCCGAAGATCGCGCGCATCGAATACCCGGCCTTCACCACCAACCCGCCGGCCAACCAGGCGCTTTCCACCGGCCAGGCGCAATGGGGTGGGCAATTCATCCCGAACCTGAAGGCGGAATACCTCTCGAAGGACAAGGACAACCATTACTGGTATCCGCCGGTGGTGAATGTCGCCATGTTCATCAACCAGACGAATCCGATCCTCAAGGACGTCAATGTCCGCCGGGCGATGGTCTATGCCCTCGATGCGAAGCGCGTCGCGATGATCGGCGAATATGGTTACGAGCCGCCGGCCAATCAGGCGGGGATCGTGACCCCCACCTTCTCCTCCTGGCTCGATCAGAAACAGCTCGACGCGGCCGGCTACAGCTACAATCCGCAGAAGGCCATCGCGATCCTGGAGAAGGCCGGCTACAAGCGCGGCGCAGATGGGTATTTCACCTCGCCGGACGGCAAGCCGCTCGCCTTCACCATCATCAACCAGAGCGCCTATACCGATTGGGTGGCGGCGCTCCAGGTCGTCTCGCAGCAATTCAAGGCGGTCGGGATCAAGCTGACGATCGAAAATCTCGCCGGCAACGATTATTTCGCGCGGCTCGCCAATGGCAATTTCGATCTTGCCTATGCGTATGAAGCTGGTGGCCCGACCCCCTATTACGAGTTCCGCCAATGGCTCTATAGCCCCGCCACGGCGCCGATCGGCAAGGCTGCCACGACGAACTGGGAACGCTACAGCAGCAAGCAGACGGATACTCTGATCGATCAATACGCGAGTTCGACGGATGAGAGCCAGCAGAAGGCCATCATGTCCAAGCTGCAAAAAGTGCTGCTGGACGAGGTGCCGCTGATCCCGGTGACGGAGCAGGTGGATTGGGACCAGTATTCCACCAAGCAGTTCGTCGGCTGGCCGACGCCGCAAGACCCCTACGCCCAGCCTTTCGGTGGCTATACCATTCCGGATTGGGCGGTTGTCGTTCTGCATCTGCATGAGAAATAAGGGGGCGCCGGCGGCGCGGCGCGGCGCCGCCTCCTATCCGATGCCGGGGCGGCGCGGAGCTCGTCCCGGCGCCTCCGCCGTCCTGTGCGTGGGCCTCCTCACCGAGCCGGATTTTTCTCACCCGCCGGGCTTAGCCCATGGTCACGAGAGCCTCTGAGATGCGCTTCATCCTTCGCCGGCTCGGCTTCTTTCTCGTAACCCTCTGGGCGGCGATGACGGTGAATTTCTTCCTGCCCCGCCTGATGCCGGGCAACCCCGCCCTCGCCATGATGGCGCGTTTCCACGGCCGGCTGAACGGCTCCTCGCTGCATGCCATGGAAGTCGCCTTCGGGGTGAATTCCGGCCGGAGCCTGCTTGCGCAATACATCGCCTATATCGGTAATAGCTTCACCGGGAATTTCGGCCGCTCGCTCACCTTCTTTCCGGATGCCGTCAGCCAAGTGGTGCTGACGGCTCTTCCCTGGACGCTCGGCCTCGTTGGCCTCACCACCATCATCGCCTTCCTGCTCGGCACGCTCATCGGCATGATCGGCGCATGGACGCGCGGCGGCTGGTTCGACAGCATCCTGCCGCCGCTCTTCATTATCCTCTCGGCCTTCCCCTATTTCTGGATCGCTCTCGTCGGCATCCTTGTCTTCTCGATCTCGCTCGGCTGGCTTCCCACCGGCTTCGGCTATACCAACGGGGTCGCCATCACGCTGAGCTGGAGCTTCGCCTGGGATGTCGCCCGCCACGCCATCCTGCCCGCCGCGACGATCGTGCTCACCTCCATCGGCGGCTGGATCCTGACGATGCGCAACAACATGATCATGACCCTGAACGAGGATTACGTCCGCATGGCCCGCGCGAAGGGCCTCTCTCCCGCCCGCATCATGTTCGATTATGCCGGGCGCAATGCCATCCTGCCCAACCTCAGCGGCTTCGGCATGTCGCTCGGTTTCGTCGTCAGCGGCGCCATCCTCGTCGAATACGTCTTCTCCTATCCGGGGGTCGGCTACATGATGCTGCAAGCCGTGGTCAACGAGGATTTCCCGCTGATGCAGACGCTGTTTCTGTTCATCACACTGGCGGTGTTGATCGCGGTGCTGGTGGTCGATGGCGTTACCGTTCTGCTCGATCCCCGCACGCGGGGCCAGTCATGAGCGGGGTTGGCGAGTTGCCGGCGCGGCGCGGGTTGCCGGGCCTGCAGGGGCTTCGCCGGATGGCGCTCGCCATTCTCGGCAATCGCAAGGCTCTGGCCGGCGCCATCCTGCTGCTGCTCTGCCTGGTGATGGCGCTGATACCTGGCATCATCGCCCCGGGAGACCCCAATGCCGAGGTTTTCATGCCGGGCCAGGGGCCTTCGGCACAGAACTGGCTGGGGACGACCTCCTACGGGCAGGATATCTTCGCGCAATTCGTCTGGGGAGCGCGCAACTCGCTGCTCATCGCCGTCGTCGCTGGCTTCCTGTCGACCATCCTCTCGGCCATCCTCGGCGTTACCGCCGGCTATCTGGGCGGCACCGCGGACGGCATCCTCTCGATGATCACCGACGTGTTCCTGGTCATCCCGGCCTTCCCGCTGGTCATCGTTCTGGCCGCCTATTCCAAGTCGGGCGGCAATCTCATGATCATCGCGGTGCTCGTTCTCACCGGATGGTCCTACGGCGCGCGGCAGTTGCGCGCTCAGGTGCTGTCGCTCCGCAACCGGGATTTTCTGACCGCCGCGCGGCTACGTGGCGAGCGGACCCCGCGCATCATCACGCATGAGATTCTGCCCAACATGGTCTCGCTCCTGGTCGCGAATTTCCTCGGCGCCTCGGTCTATGCGATTCTGACGGCGGCGGGTTTGCAATTCGTCGGCCTCGGCAATGTCAACACCAACAGCTGGGGCACGATGCTCTATTGGGCGCAGAACAACGAGGCACTGCAGGCGGGCATCCCGCTCTGGGCCATCGCTCCCGGCCTCGGCATCGCGGTGCTCGGCGGCGCCTTCGCGCTGCTCAACTACGCCTTCGACGAGATCAGCAACCCGATGCTCAAGCCGGTGCGCGAGAAGCGCCGCCGCTTTCGGATGAGGCGAGCCGGCTGATGGACGATATCCTCGACGTTTCCGATCTCGTTGTGGACTATGCAACCGCGGGGCGTCCTGCGCGCGCCGTGGACCATGTGAGCTTCACCCTCCGCCGCGGGGAGTTTCTGGGCGTCGTCGGTGAATCGGGTTGCGGCAAATCCACCATGCTCTTCGCCATCGCGCAATTGCTGAGCCCGCCTGCGCAACTCGTCAGCGGCTCGGTGCTCTTCAAAGGGCAAAACCTCGTGCAGCTGAGCGACCGCGCGCTTCGCTCTCTGCGCTGGCGGGATTATTCCGTCGTCATGCAAAGCGCGATGAATGCGCTCAATCCCGTCAAGACAGTCGAAGCGCAGTTCGAAGATGCGATGCGCGCGCACGGCACCGCGTCCCGCGCAGAGATCGCGGCGCGCGGGCGCACGGTGCTCGCCCTCGTCGGGATCGATGCGGTCCATCTCAAAAGCTTCCCGCACCAGCTTTCCGGCGGCATGCGCCAGCGCGTGATGATCGCGATGGCGCTGCTCCTCTCGCCCGATCTCATCGTTATGGACGAGCCGACCTCCGCCCTTGATGTCGTCGCGCAGCGCTCGCTCATGGTCCAAATCAAGGAATTGCAGCGCCAGCTCGGCTTCGCGGTGATTTTCGTGACGCATGACATGTCTCTCGTCGGGCATTTTTCGGACCGTCTCGCCGTCATGTATGCCGGCAAGATCGTCGAAATCGGGCCGACGCGCCCGCTCTTCGCAGCGCCGCGCCACCCCTATACGCGGGGGCTTCTGGAAAGCTTCCCCTCCGTCTTCGGGCCGCGGCTGCCCCTGCGCGGCATTCCCGGCACGCCGCCGAGCCTGACGGATCTCCCCTCCGGCTGCCGCTTCCACCCGCGCTGCCCCTCCGCCATGGCGCGCTGCGCGGAGGTCGAACCGCTGCTCTTCCCGAGCGGGGAGACGCAATCGCGCTGCCTCTTGTTCGAAAGCGAGGCGGCGTGACCGTGGATATGGAACCGAGCGTGACCCCGACCATCGCGGCGGAGGCGGCGCCACTTCTCGAGGCGCGGCGCCTCACCCGGCATTTCCGCATTGGCGGCCTGTTCAGCAGCCGCACCCTGCATGCGGTCGATGCGGTGGATCTTGCCATTCATCCGGGCGAGATCCTCGCCGTGGTGGGTGAAAGCGGCAGCGGCAAAAGCACCATCGCCCGGCTGCTCGCCAAGGTCTATGAGCCGACCGCGGGCGAGATCCTGTTTCATGGCAAGTCGCTCCGCGCCGTGCGCTCCCGCCGGGATCTGCTCGCCTATCGCGGCGCGGTGCCGATGGTGCTGCAAGATCCCTTCGCCTCCCTCAACCCCGTGCATACCATCGGCTATCTGCTCGATCGCGGCCTCATCCTGCATCGGCCGGAGCTTTCCGCCGCCGGGCGCGAGGCAGAAGCCGTCCGCGTGCTGGAGGCGGTAGGCCTCGCCCCGGCGCGCCCGGTGATGGCGAAATATCCGCATGAGATGAGCGGCGGCCAGCGGCAGCGCGTGGGCTTCGCCCAGGCGCTTTCCTACAAGCCGAAGCTCGTGTTGGCGGACGAGCCGGTGTCGATGCTCGATGTCTCCATCCGCATCGGCGTGCTCAACCTCATGGCGCAGCTCTGCGCGGAGGAAGGCATCTCCTTTCTCTACATCACCCACGATATCGCAAGCGCCCGCTATGTCGCGCATCGAATCATGGTGATGTATGCCGGCCAGGTAGCGGAGGCCGGCCCCGCCGAGGAAGTGCTGCGGGCGCCCGTTCACCCCTATACGCGGCTGCTGCTCTCGGCCGTGCCCGATCCTCGCGCGCCCATCACCCTCTCGGCCGCAGATACGGGCGAGCCGCCGCGCGTCGTCAATCCCGGCGCGGGCTGCCGCTTTCGCTGGCGCTGCCCGCTCGCGCTGCCGATCTGCGGCTCGGTGACGCCGACGCTGGCGACCGTCGCGCCAGGGCATGCCGCCGCCTGCCACGTGACGGCGCCTGCCGCCACCGCCTGAAAAGCCCGCCCCGGCGCCCTGACCGCCCCCTCGGCGGCTGGCGGCTGGCAGCTGGGCGGATTTTCCGCTATGTCAGATGCCTCTCGTAACGATCTCCCGGGCCAGGCCATGTCGCCGGCATCGGCAAGGAGCAGGCAAAGATGCGTATTCGCCCATTCCTGATCGGCATCACTGGGGCACTGATGATCGCCTGTGGCGCCGGGGCGCTGCCCAGCGCGGCCCAGGCCGCCTCCCCCGCTCCGATGATCGTCGCGCGCACGGCCCACATGGTCGCGATTGTCGAAACGGTCGATCCGACAACGCGCCAGATCCTGCTGAGCGGGCCGCGAGGCCGGCTGGTCACGCTTGTCGCGGGGCCGGCCGTGCGCAACTTCAACCAGATCCATTCCGGGGATCGGCTCTCCCTCACGTTCCGACGGGCAGTCGCCGTAGCGGTCGCCGCTCCGGCCGAGCCGCTGGCGGCACCCGCCGGCATCGCCGGGGCGCGGCGCGCGGCGCTGGGCGCTATGCCGGGCGGCGGCGCCTTCATCACGGTA
Organism: Acidisoma sp. C75; assembly: GCF_054665095.1. NCBI lineage: Bacteria > Pseudomonadati > Pseudomonadota > Alphaproteobacteria > Acetobacterales > Acidocellaceae > Acidisoma > Acidisoma sp. C75. The sequence goes on along the minus strand of NZ_BAAFHD010000006.1, from coordinate 174,333 downwards.
TCCGCGGTCGTGCAGATCGATAGCATCGATCGCCGCGCCCACACCGTTACCTTCACCAACGCCGCCGGTGAGAAGCGTACGATCGCCATCGCGGACCCGGCCCTTCAGAACTTCGCCCGCAAACTGAAGGCGGGAGACAAGGTCCGGCTCGACTATCTGCAAAGCGTCTCGGTCGCTGTGCAGCCGGGCGGCGGAGCCTAAGGGCGGCGCCCGATCCGCAGGGCCTTCGCGGCGGGCGCGCGCCGCAGGGTGGCTTCCAGCCGGCGCCCGCCACCGCTAAGGCCCTTCTCGCCTGTCGTGAGCAACATCCGGACCGAGAGCTTTGCCCTCAGATCTCCAAGTGCCCGAGCCATCCCTCGCCTCGCCGCGGGTGGCCCCCTGCCTCAGCCCGGCCTCCTTCTGGACGGCCGATCACATCGTCGACTCGGCCTGGCTCGAACACGGACCTTTCGCCTTCTGGCTGGTCGATGCACTTCGGCCGCGCAGCTTCGTCGAACTCGGCAGCCATAATGGCTTCTCGTATTTCTGCGCCTGCCAGGCGGTAAAGACGCTCGGCCTCGGCACCGCGTGCTACGCCATCGACAGCTGGGAAGGCGACGAGCATGCGGGCTTCTACGGCAACGAGATCTTTGCCGCTGTCTCGGACGTGCACGAGCGTCATTACAGCGATTTCTCCACTCTCATGCGCTGCTATTTCGCCCAGGCCCTGCCCTATTTCCCCGATGGCAGCATCGACCTGCTGCATATCGACGGGCGGCACGGCTATGGTGATGTGCTGGAGGATTTCACGACCTGGGCGCCCAAGCTCTCACCCCGGGGGGTGGTGATTTTCCACGATACCAACGTGCGGGAGCGCGATTTCGGGGTCTGGCGGCTCTGGGCGGAGCTGCAGGCCCGCTACCCGTCCTTCGAATTCCTGCACGGCCACGGGCTTGGCGTACTGGCCCCGGGGCCCGAGATCCCAGACGGCCTCAAGCCGCTCGTTTACGCGAACGAGGCGGAGCGCGCCCTTATTCAGCATAGCTACGCCCGCCTTGGCCGCGCCTTCTTTCTCCAGCGTGAAGCTGACCGCGCCAAGGCGGAAGCAGGCTACCTCCGCCAGGACGTGGTGGACCAGCGGCGCGTGACCGAACAGCAGGCAGCGGAAGGGGCGGCACGGGAGCAACGGATTGCGGCGCTCGATGCGGCGCTGGCGGAGGCCGCCCGTGAGCGGGAGGCGATGCGCGAGGCCCTGGCCGAGCAAAGCCGGAGGCTCGCCGATGCGGAAGAACAGGCGCGCGAGGCCCTGGCCTCGGCGGCCGCGGTGTCGGAGACGATCGCCGATCACGCGCTCGCTCTGCAAGGCAAGGTGCGGGTTCTGGAGCAGAATATCCGGCTGCTCGAGGGGCCGGCCAGCACCGCACCGGGGCTTGCGGCCGAACGGGACGCCTTACGCCAGGAGCTGGAGGCGATCCGCAACTCCACCTTCTGGCGGCGGAGCGAGCCGCTCCGTCAGCAGCTTGGCCGCCACCCTCGCTTGCGGCGTCTCCTCCTCGGCGGCGCCAAGCTCTTCTGGTGGAGCGTAACGCTGCGCCTGCCGCAGCGGCTCGCGGCGCGACGGCAAGCGCAGCTCGACGCCCGCAATGCGCCGCCGCCGCCGGACGAGAAGGCGCGGCTGACCACGGCTGCGCGCCGCGAATTGGCGGACTTCATGGCCTCGGATACGCGCCTGCGGTTTCCGGAAGCCGAGGCCCCCGAGATCTCCATCATCCTCATTCTATGGAACCAGGCGCATCTCACCCTCCGCTGCCTGCGGGCCATCGCCGCCGCCACGGGGCCGAGTTGCGAGGTGATCCTGCTCGATAACGGATCCACCGACGAGACACCCGCCCTGCTCGAAAGGCTGGAGGGCGCGCGCATCATCCGCAGCCCGGAGAACCTGGGCTTTCTGCGCGGCTGTAACCAAGCCGCGGCGGCGGCCCGCGGCCGCGCCATCCTGCTCCTCAACAATGATGCTGTGCTCCGCCCGGGCAGCCTGCACGCCGCCCTGGAGACACTCGATTCGGCCCCCGATATCGGCGCGGTCGGCGCCCGCATCATCCTGCCCTCCGGCCGCTTGCAGGAAGCGGGCAGCATCGTCTGGGCCGATGGCAGTTGCCTCGGCTATCTCAGGGGCGCGGCGGAGGACGCCTATCCCGCCATGTTCCGCCGCGATGTCGATTACTGCTCGGGGGCCTGCCTGCTCGTGCGACGGTCTCTCTGGCAGCAGCTAGGCGGCTTCGAGCCGGCCTTCGCTCCCGCTTATTACGAGGAGACCGACCTCTGCCTGCGGCTGCAGACCGCCGGCTTCCGCGTGGTCTATGATCCGGCGGTGGTGATCGACCATTTCGAATTCGGCAGCGAAGCCGCCGGGGGCGACAGCACGCTCGCCATGCGGCGCAACCAGGCGCTGTTTCGGGAGCGCCACGCCGGACCGCTCCGCCGCACGCATCTGATGCCGGACGGTCTGCCCGTGCTGGCCGCCCGCCGCGCCGCCGCCTGGCCCAAGCCCCGCCTGCTGGTGATCGACAATGAGGTGCCGTTCAGCTCGGGTGGCGCGGGCTATCCCCGCGCGCGCGCGATGCTGGCCGCGGCCGTGCGCGCCGGCTGGGCGGTCACCCTCTTCCCGCTGCATATGGCCTCGGTCGATTGGCAGGCCGCCTGGCGCGAAGTCCCGCGCGACGTCGAAATCGTCAGCGACCACGGCGAAACGGCCGAGGGCTTCCTCTCCTTCCTGCGGGAAAGGCGCGGCTTTTACGATACCATCCTGATCAGCCGGCCGGAAAACATGACCCTGGTGCGCGGCTATCTGGCGGCCGAGCCCGATCTGCTGGAGGGCAGCCGCCTGATCTATGATTCCGAGGCCCTCGCCGCCAGCCGCGTGATCGCACGGGCGAAGTTCGAAGGCCATCCGCTGCCTGCAGCCGAGGCAGAGGCGATGATCACCGAGGAACTGGCTCTGGCGCGGAAGGCAGACGCGATCCTCTGCGTGAATGAGGCGGAGGCCCGCCGCTTCGCCCGCTTCGGTGTGCCGGTGCATGTGCTGGCGCATACGATCCCCTGCCGGGAGCAGCCACCGGCTTGGGCGGAGCGATCCAGCTTCCTGTTCGTCGGCCGCCTGCGCGAGCAGGACTCGCCCAACTGGGTCGGCCTCACCTGGTTCGTCCGCGCAGTCTGGCCGCTGATCCGGCGCGCATTACCGGTAGCGCGGCTCTCCATCATCGGCCAACTGCATCCCGATCACGCGGCACTGGAGGCGCCCGGGGTGCAGCTGCTCGGCCCGGTCGAGGATCTGGGGCCGGCCTATGATGCGGCGCGGGTCTTCATCGCGCCGGTGCATTTCGCGGCGGGCGTTCCGCTCAAGATCATCGAAGCCGGAGCGGCCGGCATCCCCGTCGTCGGCACCCGCCTGATGGCCGAACAGCTGCTCTGGGAGCCGGGGGTCGAGATGAGGGCGGCCGATACGGCGGAGGAATTCGCGGAAGCCTGCCTCGGCCTGCATGAGAGCGAAGAGCGCTGGGCTGCGATCCAGGCGGCGGCGCAGGCGCGCGTGCGGAGGGAATACGGGGAGGAGGTCTTCGCCCAGCGGGTGCGGGATATTCTGACCCCGCCATCGCCCTCGGCCAAAACCGCGGCCGGCCCCGCCTGACGTTCATGCGGCCAAAGCCGGGGCGCCCCCTTGCCGTCTTGCTCGTCTTCGTTCTGGGCTTCGGGCTTTATGCTTCGCGGCTCGGCCCGGATGCCGGCTGGGATTTGAGGAACTACCACCTCTACAATCCCTTCGCCGTGCTGCACGGCAAGTTCGGGTTCGATCTCGTGCCGGCGCAGGAACAGACCTTCCTCGCGCCCCAGCTCGATCTGATCAGCTACGGCGTCCGCCATGTCCTGAACGGCTTTCCGGGCTTGTTCAACGCGGTGATGAGCGTGCCGACGGCGATCGCCGCCTTTCTTGCCTTTCTCATCACCTGCCTCTTCCTGCCGCGTGCGATGCCGGCGCGTCTCGTGCTCGCGATCCTCATCACGCTCATCGGCGCGACGGGGGCCGCCGGATGGCCGACCATCGCGACATCGAGCAGCGAGAGCATACCCGCCTGCTTTTCCCTCGCGGGGCTGCTACTGATCCTCATCGCGAGCGATGCCGGCAGGCCGTCGCGCCGCCTCGGCATGGCGGGTCTGCTGCTCGGCATTGCCGCCGGCTTCAAACTCACCAGCCTGCCCTTCTGCATCGGCGGGGCAGCGGCCGCGCTGCTCACGCCGCTTCCCGCCCCGGTGAAATGGCGGGCTCTCGGGCATTTCGCGATCGGCGGCCTGCTCGGCAGCTTCCTCATCGCGGCACCCTGGTGGATCACCCTGGAGACGCGCTACCACAGCCCGCTCTTCCCGTTTTTCAACCAGATATTCCATTCTCCCGATTACCTGCCGCTCGCCATGAGCGATGATCGGTTCAAGCCGCATGGTCTGATCGAGACGGTCTTCTACCCCGCCTATTGGGCGTGGAGCGCCACACCACGCGTGACCGAAATGCCGATGCGCGATCCGCGCTTCGCCCTTGCCCTCGTCATGCTCATCGCCACGGCTGTCGTGCCCTGGCTGCGGCGCCAGAAGATCGAGCCGAAGGCCGCGATGCTCACGGCCTTCTTCATCGTCTCCTACTGCCTCTGGGAAGAGCTGTTCGCAATCTTTCGCTATCTCGCGACGATCGAGATGCTGACGGCGACCACGCTTGTCCTCGCCTGGAGGAGCTTGGATACCACCGGCCGGCGCCCGCTTTCCCTCTGGGCCGGAACGATCTGCCTTGCGCTGCTCTGCGGGTTGACCACACTTTATCCGGATTGGGGGCGAGCTCCACCGGGCCCGCGCGCCGTCGATGTTCGAGCGCCGCGGCTCCCGCCGAATGCGCTCGTCATCCTATTGGATGACGCGCCGATGGCCTATGTCGCGGCCTTCGAGCCGCCGAGCGTCCGCTTCGTCGGTGCCAACAACAACATCGTCGCGCCGGGGCAGAAATCCCTGCTCAATGAGCAGGTCGCCGCGGCCATCGGCTCAGCGACAGGCCCGCTCTGGGGTCTCGCCTTTCCCCCGCTCAAAGCGATGGATGATGCAACCCTGGCGCGCTACGGGCTGCACCGCACATCTCCCTGCACGGTCGTCACCTCCAATCTCGACGCTAATTCGCTCACGCTTTGCCCGCTTGCCCGCGATCGTTGAGCATGGGCGCGGCGGCGGTCTCAGCCGCCAGTGCCGGCGCATCGCTTTCATCCTTGAGACCGACGCCGCTCAGGCCCCGGGTCAAAGCCTGGTCGGTCAACCAGAGGATACGGCGCGCCGCTTCGGCCAGCGCCATGCCCTCGGGCCGGATGTTGGAGATGCAGTTGCGATCTGCATCCGTGCGGCCGGGGCGAGGCGCCAGGGTGAGATAGGCGCCGAGGCTGTCGGGGGCGGTGAGCCCCGGTCTTTCGCCGATGAGCACGACGACCGAGCGCGCGCCGAGGCAGGCCCCCACCGCATCGCCGAGGGCGACGCGGCCATGCGGCGCGATGCAGATCGGCCCGAGGCTTCGCCCTTGGCCCTGCCAGCCGGGGAGCAGCAGGCGGAGGAGATCTGCCGCATGGCTCGCGGTGGCGAGCGCCGAAAGCCCGCCGGCCACCAGCACGGCGATCTCTGCCCCTTGCGGCGCCGCGCTGAGCGCCGCAGCCGAGGCATCGTGGAGCAAGCGGCCCAGATCCGGCCGCGTCAGATGCGTCTGCTGATCCGCCGCCTGGCTCGCCACCCGGATCACCGGCAGGCCGAGCGGGGCGAGCGCCATCTCCAGCGCCGCGAGATCGAGGGGCGCCTGCACCGCATCGCGGGCGAGCGCATGGGCGGCGCGAAAAGCGAGGTGGTCGGTGGTGGCGATACCCGGGCCGCTGCGGCGCAGGCCGATGCGGGCGGCGGTAAAGCGGCGGAGATGGGCGAATCGATCCTCCTCGGCCATGGTCAGGCCGCCGCCAGCAGGCGCTGGAACCGCTCGGGCAGCGATCGCGGGCGGATGCGGCCTGCCTGGTCCAGCAGCCCGACGCGGCCGAGCCAGGCTTCGAACTCCGGCGCGGCGCGCAGCCCGAGCATTTGGCGAAGCGCCAGCACATCGTGGAACGACGTGCTCTGATAGCCCAGCATCACGTCATCCGCGCCGGGCACGCCCATGATGAAGGTCAACCCGGCGGCGGCGAGTGCGGTCATCAGCAGGTCCATATCGTCCTGATCAGCCTCGGCATGGTTGGTGTAGCAGACGTCGCACCCCATCGGCAGGCCGAGGAGCTTGGCGCAGAAGTGATCCTCGAGCCCGGCACGGATGATCTGCTTGCCATCGTAGAGATATTCCGGGCCGATGAAGCCGACGACGGTATTGACCAGCAGCGGCTGGAAGGCGCGGGCGACCGCATAGGCCCTGGCCTCGATCGTCTGCTGGTCGCAGCCGTGATGAGCATCGGCGGAGAGCGCGCTGCCCTGGCCGGTTTCGAAATACATGACGTTCTGGCCGACCGTGCCGCGCCCCAGGGCAAGGGCCGCCTCCCGAGCCTCGCGCAAGGTGGCGAGGCTGAAGCCGAAGCTCGCATTGGTCGCTTCCGTGCCGCCGATGGATTGGAAGACGAGATCAACCGGGGCGCCACGGGCCATGAGATCGATCGCCGTCGTCACATGCGTCAGCACGCAGCTCTGCGCCGGCACGTCCAGCCGCTGGCGCAATTCGTCGAGCATGAGCAGAAGCTCGCGCACCCGCTGGGGGCTGTCGGAGGCGGGATTGATGCCGATCACCGCATCGCCGCAGCCCAGCAGCAGGCCATCGATCACGCTGGCGAGGATGCCCTTCGGATCATCCGTCGGATGATTGGGCTGCAAGCGCGAGGAGAGGCGGCCAGCCAGACCGATCGTGGTGCGAAAGGCGGTCGTCACCCGGCATTTGGCGGCGATGAGAATAAGATCCTGCACCCGGCAGATCTTGGCGACCGCCGCCACCATCTCCGGCATCAGCCCCGGGGCGAGGCCAGCGAGCGTGTGGGGTTCCGCCGCATCCGACAGCAGCCAGTCCCGCAAGCCGCCGACGGTGAGATGAGCGATGGCCGCGAAGACCGCCGCGTCGTGCCCGTCCTGGATCAGCCGCGTCACCTCGTCCGCCTCGTATGGAACGACGGCTTCCGAGAGGAAGGTCTTGAGCGGCAGATCGGCGAGCGCAGATTGCGCGGCAGTCCGCTCCGCCATGCTGCGGGCGGCGACCCCGGCCAGGACATCGCCGGAGCGGAGCGGCGTCGCCGCGGCCAGCAGCCGCTTGAGATCGGGAAAGGCATAGCGCGTCCCGCCAATCGCATGCGCATACATGGCAGTTCTCCTCTGTCAGCCCGCCGGCCGCATCACCCGCCGCATCATTTCCTACCGGCGCGGCATAAGGCAACAGCGAGGGCGTTACCGGCCGCTCGGGATCATGCTATGCGGGCGTCCCGACTTCCTAAAGGCTTTCGTTAGCGCGCATGGCCAAGCCACGGCGGACACCGTCTCTTTCCCCCGCCGGGGCTCGGCCGAGCCCGAGCCGCGTGCCGATGGTCCGCCGCAGGCGGCACAGCCCGGCCGCCAACCGGCTGGCAATCGCAGCGACAATCTCCGCCGCCCTGCACGCCATGGCGATCGCCGCGCTGATCATCACCTTTCCGAACAAGACCCCACCGGAGGCGGCGAGCCCCACCGGCGTGCAGGTGGTCTTCGAGCCGGGCAGCCAGAAGGCGACCGGCGGCAGGATCAAGACCCCCTTCACGCAAAAGGCGCGTGAGGCTGCACCGCGCGGCCAACGGAGCCCGACGCCGGTGCATCAGGCGGAAGCGCAGCCGAGGCCGAATACCTCGCCGCATCCCGCAACGTCCAAGCCGCCCGAGCCACCGAGGCTGCCGCATCCGCCTCTGCCGCCGCACCCCAAACCCGTGCCGACACCGCCCAAGCCCGCGCTGCCGAGGGCAGCGGCGCCCACCCCCAGGCTGGTGCCCGCGAAGCCGCCGGCTCCCCGCCCGCCCGCGCCGAAGCCCACCCCGCCGCTGCCCCTGGTGCATCTGCCGCCACCACCGCCCAAGGCACCCAGCCTGCCGAAGGCCCCACCCGCGCCGCCCGCGGCGCCGCCCGCCGCCATCACCGAGACCAGCCCAGCCGAGGTCAATCTCAACCTGCCGCCGATGCCCGAATTCGCGCCGATCCAACTGCCGCCACCGCCGCCCCTGCCGCCTGCGCCGCCCTCACCGCGCCACGCCGGCGGCGCCTCCGGCCATGGGCGGAGCAACGCCTTCCGCCATGCGCTCAGCATGAACGGCATGTCCTATACCGGCGGTGGCGGCACGGGCGGCCAGAGCCGCGGCCTCAACCTCGCCTTGCCCTCCTCATCCACGCCCGCGAGCGGCAGCGATGTCTCGATCAAGGGCAATCCGGGCAAGGATTGGGGCGCGGAACTGCAGCAATGGGTCGATCAGCGGGCGGAATATCCGGAAATGGCCGGGGAGCAGGGGCAGCAAGGCTCGGTGACGGTTCGCTTCTCGGTGGACCGCGCCGGCCACGTCTCGCATCTCGAGATGGTCACGCCGACCGGCTATGTCCTGCTCGACCAGGCCTGGCTTGGGCTGTTCCGCGATGCCGACCTGCCGCCGCTCGGCCCCGACGCGACATCGAAGAGCGTGACGGTCACGGCGACGATGCATTACCAGATCGTCCGCTGAAGCGGCTATGCGCGGGCGCCTACGTGCGCCATCCGGCGGCGAGGGTGCCGCCCCGCTTCAGCTCTTGGCGGCGGCAGGCTCGCTGGGCGCGGAAATGGCCGGCGCGCCATAAATATCCCGCGCGCGCTTGAGGAAGGCATAGACCATCCGCCGCACCGCCTCGGCAAAGACGGAGCCGATGGCGATCTGCAGGACTTTGCTGCGAAACTCGAAATCGACGAAGAAATCGATCATGCAACCTTGCGGATCGGGCTTGAAGATCCAGCGGTTGTTCAGATACTTGAAAGGACCGTTTTCGTAATGAACGATGATCGTGTCCGGCTTTTGCAGCTTCACGCGACTGGTGAAGCTTTCGCGGAACGGCCCGAAGCCGATCGTCAGATCCGCGACCAGTTCCGTTTCGGTGGCGGTGCGGATGCGCGCGCCAACGCACCAGGGGAGGAACTGGGGGTATTTCCCGACATCGGCCACCAGATCGAACATCTGGCCCGGCTGGTAGGGAACCCGCTTCTTTTCCGCATAGCGCGGCATCAATCGGCCGCGGCGATCTGGGCCAGCTGCGCATCGCGCGCCGCCCGCAGTTGCGCGAAATCCGCGTCGGCATGATAGGAGCTGCGGGTCAGCGGGGTCGCCGAGACCATCAGGAAGCCTTTGGCCCGCGCCATGGAGGCGTAATCGGCGAATTCATCCGGCGTCACGAACTGCGCGACCGCGGCGTGCTTCGCCGTTGGCTGCAGATATTGGCCGAGGGTGATGAAATCCACATCGGCGATGCGCAGATCGTCCATCACCTGCCCCACTTCCGGGCGTGCCTCGCCCAAACCCACCATGAGGCCGGACTTGGTGAAGATCGCCGGGTTCAGCATCTTTACCTGATCGAGCAGGCGGAGAGACTGGTAGTAGCGCGCGCCGGGCCGGATGCTCGGATAGAGGCGCGGCACGGTTTCGAGATTGTGGTTGAAGACATCGGGGGCCGCTTCCGCGACGATCTCGACGGCGCCTGGCTTGCGCAGAAAATCGGGCGTCAGCACCTCGATCGTGGTCCCCGGCGCCGCGCCCCGGATGGCGCCGATCACGGCAGCGAAATGCCGTGCCCCGCCATCAGCCAGATCGTCCCGATCGACCGAGGTGATGACGACGTGCTGGAGGCCGAGCTTGGCGACCGCATCGGCCACACGGTTCGGCTCGTCGCTATCGAGCGCATCGGGCAGCCCCGTCCGCACATTGCAGAAGGAACAGGCCCGCGTGCAGGTATCGCCCATGATCATCATGGTGGCGTGGCGCTGAGACCAGCACTCCCCGATATTCGGGCAGGCGGCTTCCTCGCAGACGGTCACCAGCTTGTGGTCGCGCATCAGCGCCCGCGTCTCGTGGTAGACGGGGTGCTGCGGCGCGCGCACCCGGATCCAGTCCGGCTTGCCGCGCACGACCGGATTATCGGGCCGGTGGGCCTTTTCGGGATGACGGTGGTCGATAACCAGTCGGGTGGCCATGATCCCTATCCATGACGAGAAGGCAGGCGCCGGGCAACGGCTCCGGCCGCAGCCCAGACGGCTAATGTGCTGGGATTTAAAGTTCGCATATCTTTCGCGGCACCCCCAGAGCGAACTTCAAATCCTAAAAGCACATTAGAATCATATATTTGCTAGTGCGGCTTTGATTTGGAAATTCGCGCCCCATGCGCCGCATGCAATGGCGAATTTCCAAATCGCCACACTAGAAGTGTATGGCGCGGCCGTAAGCGTCAAGCACCGCCTCGTGCATGGTCTCGCTCACCGTCGGATGGGGGAAGACGGTCTCCATGAGTTCGGCCTCCGTCGTCTCCAGCGTCCGGCCGATGACATAGCCCTGGATCATCTCCGTCACCTCCGCGCCCACCATATGCGCGCCGAGCAGTTCGCCGGTCTTGGCGTCAAAGACGGTCTTCACCATCCCCTCGGGCTCGCCCATGGCGATCGCCTTGCCATTGCCGATGAAGGGGAAGCGGCCGACCTTGACCTCGTGCCCGGCAGCCTTGGCCTTGGCCTCGGTGAGGCCGACGGAGGCGACCTGCGGCCGGCAATAGGTGCAGCCCGGGATATTGCCGGTATCGAGCGGATGCGGGTTCTTGCCCGCAATCGCCTCGACGCAGACGATCCCCTCATGGCTCGCCTTATGCGCGAGCCAGGGCGCGCCCGCGAGATCGCCGATGGCGTAGATCCCTTCGACGCCGGTACGGCCATAGCCATCGACCACGACATGCGTCCGCTCGACCTTCACGCCCGCTTCTTCCAGGCCGAGATTCTCGACATTGCCGACGATGCCGACCGCGGAGATGACCCGATCGACTGTGATCTCCTGCGCCTTACCCGCGACCTCGATGGTGACGGTGACATTATCCGCCCCCTTCTTGAGCCCCTTCACCGCGACGCCGGTATGGATGACCATGCCCTGCTTCTCGAACTGCTTGCGGGCGAAGGCGCTGATCTCCTCATCCTCCACCGGCAGCACTCGGTCCATCACTTCGACGACCGTCACCTTGGCGCCCATGTTGAGGTAGAAGCTCGCAAACTCGATGCCGATCGCGCCCGAGCCGATGACGAGCAGGCTCTTCGGCATCATCGTCGGCACCATGGCGTGCTTGTAGTTCCAGACGAGCTTGCCGTCCGCCTCCATGCCCGGCAGGTCGCGCGCCCGCGCGCCAGTCGCGAGGATGATGTGCGGGGCTTTGAGCGTCGTGACCGGCTTGCCGTCCTTCTCGACGCTCAGCGTGTTCTTGCCGGCGAGCTTGGCCTGCCCGTCGATCACCGTCACCTTGTTCTTCTTGAGCAGGAAGCCGACGCCGGTCGCCAACTGCTTGGCAACGCCCCGCGAACGCTTGACGACCTTCTCCAGATCGAAGCGGATATTGTCCGCCGCGAAGCCGAACTCATCGAGATGGGCGAGGAGATGCGAAATCTCGGCGCTCCGCAGCAGCGCCTTGGTCGGGATGCAGCCCCAGTTGAGGCAGATGCCGCCGAGATGCTCGCGCTCCACCACCGCGGTCTTCATCCCGAGCTGGGCCGCGCGGATGGCCGCGACGTAGCCGCCCGGCCCCCCGCCCACGACCACGAGATCGAAAGATTGCTCGGCCATGACCTTGCTCCTCCTCGGAAAGACCCTTCTTTCTCCGGGGAAAAAGAAGAAAAAAAGTGGAAACCCGTCGTCTCAGCCCTCGGCGAGGGCGTGCAGCGCCGGCCCCGCCAAGCGGTGGCGCGTCCATCCATCGCGCGGCACCGAGCCCAGGGAGCGATAGAAGGCAACCGCCTTGCTGTTCCAGTTCAGTACCTCCCAATCCATGCGCGCGCAGCCTTGCGCGACCGCGTGGCGGGCGAGGAAGTGAAAGATCGCCCGCCCGAGGCCCGCGCCGCGATGGGCGGGATCGATGTAGATATCTTCGAGGTAGAGGCCGTGCCGCCCCTCGAAGGTGCTGAAATTATAGAACCAGAGCGCGAAGCCCGCCGGCACGCCGGCCACCTCGGCGATCAGCGCCTCCGCGCGCGGCGCCGGCCCGAAGAGGGAGCGCGCGAAATCCTCCTCCGTCGCCGCCACCTCGTCGCTCAGATGCTCGAAGGCGGCCAGCGCCTTCACATAGCCGAGGATCGTCGGCACATCCGCCACTGTCGCGAGGCGCAGGAGATGCTCGGCCATGCGCTGCCTCCTGCCCTCAGAGCATCAGGTTGAGCGGTTCCTGAATGATCGCCTTGAAGGCTTGCAGCCATTCCGCGCCGAGCGCGCCATCCACCACGCGGTGATCGACGCTGAGGGTCGCGCTCATCACCGTCGCCACCGCCAGCTGCCCATCCTTGACCACCGGCCGCTGCTCGCCCGCGCCAATCGCCAGGATGGCGGCCTGCGGCGGGTTGATGATGGCCTGGAAGTCCTTCACCCCGAACATGCCGAGGTTGGAGATGGAGAAGCCGCCACCCTGGAATTCCTCGGGCTTCAGCTTGCCGGCCTTGGCGCGGGCGGCGAGATCCTTCATTTCGTTGGAAATCGTCGCCAGGCCCTTCTGGTCCGCCCGGCGGATGATGGGCGTGATGAGCCCATCGGGGATAGCGACGGCGACCGAGATATCGACATCCTTGTAGAGCGCCACCCCCTCGTCGAGGAAGCTCGCATTGACCTTGGGCACGCGCCGCAAGGCCACTGCCGCCGCCTTGATGATCATATCGTTGACGGAAAGCTTGAACGCGCCCGCGCCCTCCTTGGCGGAGCGGGCGTTCAGCTCGCCCCGCAGCTTGAGCAGCGCATCAAGCTCGATATCCATCGTCAGGTAGAAATGCGGCACGCTCTGCTTGCTCTCGGTCAGCCGCTTGGCGATGACCTTGCGCATGGTGCTGTGCGGAATGAGCTCGTGCGGCGCGGTGATCGTCGCGGCCTTGGGCGCGGCAGCCGCAGGGGCGGCCGCCGGCGCCATGGCGGCAGCGCTCGGCGATGCCGCGGCAGAAGGCGCCGCGGCAGGCGCTGCCTTGGCGCCTTCGAGATCGGCGCGCACGATCCGGCCATTCGGGCCGGAGCCCTTGATGGCGGCGAGGTCGATCCCGTTTTCCGTCGCGATGCGGCGGGCGAGGGGCGAGGCGAAGATGCGGCCGGCCGCGCCCGTGGCCGGTGCGCCAGCCGGAGCGGCCGGTGCCTTCTGCGGAGCTGTGGCCGGCTGAGGCGCGGCCGGCTGGGGTGCAGCCGGCTGAGCTGCGGCCGGCTGAGGTGCTGCTGCGGCGGCGGGCACTGCCTCGCCTTCCGCCACCAGAATGGCGATCGGCGCATTCACCGCCACCGCCTCGGTGCCCTCGGCCACCAGGATCTTGCCCAACAGGCCCTCATCCACGGCTTCCACTTCCATGGTCGCCTTATCGGTCTCGATCTCGGCGATCACGTCGCCGGCCTTGACCGCCTCGCCTTCCTTCTTCAGCCAGCGCGCGAGCTTGCCCTCCGTCATGGTGGGGGAGAGCGCGGGCATCAGGATATTGGTGGCCATGGCCTCTCTCCCTCAGACGATCTTGCGAACCGCGTCCACAACCCAGGCCGGCTGCGGCAAAGCCAATTTCTCGAGATTGGCGGCATAGGGCAGCGGCACATCGAGCCCATGGACCCGCACCGGCGGCGCATCGAGCCAATCGAAGCAGTTTTCCATGATCTGCATGGCGACTTCGGCGCCGATCCCGGCGAAGGGCCAGCCCTCTTCCACCGTCACCAGCCGGCTCGTCTTCTTCACGCTCTCCACGATCGTCGCGGTATCGAGCGGGCGGAGCGAGCGGAGATTGATGACCTCAGCGCTGATCCCCTGCTCGGCGAGCGCTTCCGCCGCCTGAAGTGCCACGCCCACCATGATCGAGAAGGCGACGATGGTGACATGCTCGCCCTGCCGCTCCACCTTGGCGCGGCCGATGGGCAGGATGAAATCCTCATCCGTCGGGCATTCGAAGGTGTGGCCGTAGAGGATTTCGTTTTCGAGCACGATGACCGGGTTGGGGTCGCGGATCGCGGCGCGCAGCAGGCCCTTGGCATCGGCCGCCGAATAGGGCGCCACCACCTTCAGGCCCGGGCAATGCGCATACCAGGAGGCGTAGCACTGGCTATGCTGGGCAGCGACGCGGCTGGCCGCGCCGTTCGGCCCACGGAAGGTGATGGGCGCGCCCATCTGGCCGCCCGACATATAGAGCGTCTTGGCCGCCGAATTGATGATCTGGTCGATCGCCTGCATGGCGAAGTTGAAGGTCATGAACTCGACGATGGGCTTCAGCCCGCTCATCGCCGCGCCCACCGCCATGCCGGTGAAGCCGTGCTCGGTAATCGGCGTGTCGATCACCCGGCGGGGCCCGAACTCGTCGAGCAGGCCCTGGCTGATCTTGTAGGCGCCCTGATATTGGGCGACTTCCTCGCCCATCAGGAAAACATCCGCATCCGCCCGCATCTCGGCCGCCATCGCATCGCGCAGCGCCTCGCGCACGGTGATCGGCTTGGTCGGGCCCCATTCCTTCTCCGCCGCGGGGGCCGCGGCCGCCGGGGCGGCGCCCGGCTGCGGCGCGACCGCTGCCGGCTGCGGCTGGGGTGCCACCGCCTCGGGCGCCTTGGCCGCGGCGGGAGCCGGCGCCTCCGCAGCGCCGCCGCCGATCTCGGCGATCGGGGTATTCACGGCCACGCCCTCGGTGCCTTCCGGCACCAGGATGGAGGAGAGCTTGCCCTCGTCCACCGCTTCCACTTCCATCGTCGCCTTGTCGGTCTCGATCTCGGCAATCACGTCGCCCGCCTTGATCTCGTCGCCCACGCCCTTCAGCCAGCGCGCGAGCTTGCCCTCCGTCATCGTCGGCGAAAGGGCAGGCATCAGAATCTGGGTCGCCATAAGGCTCAAGCCTCCACCAGGATATCGGTCCAGAGTTCTTTCGGGTCCGGCTCCGGGCTCGATTGCGCGAAATCCGCCGCATCCTGGACCACGGCCTTCACCGCCTCGTCGATCTTCTTGATCTCGGCTTCGTCCACCCCCTGCTCGGTCAGCAGGTGATGCACGGCCTCGATGCAGTCGCGCTCGCTGCGCATTTTCTGCACCTCCTCGCGCGTACGGTATTTCGCCGGATCGGACATCGAGTGACCGCGATAGCGATAGGTCTTCATCTCGAGCAGGAAGGGCCCGTTGCCCGCGCGGCAATGGGCGATCGCCTTCTCCGCCGCTTCCTTCACGGCGATGACGTTCATGCCGTCCACCTGCATGCCCGGAATGCCCCAGGGCGCGCCGTTCTTGGAAAGATCGCGCGAGGCGGACGCGCGTTCCACGCTGGTGCCCATGCCGTAGCGGTTGTTCTCGATGACGAAGACGACCGGCAGCTTCATGAGCGCGGCGAGGTTGAAGCTCTCATAGACCTGGCCTTGGTTGGAGGCGCCTTCGCCGAAATAGGTGACCGACACATGGTCGTTGCCGCGATACCAGTTGGCAAAGCCGAGGCCGGCGCCGATCGAGACCTGGGCGCCGACGATGCCGTGGCCGCCGTAGAAGCCCTTCGCCTTGCTGAACATGTGCATCGAGCCGCCCTTGCCGCGGGAATAGCCCGTGGCGCGGCCGGTGAGTTCGGCCATCACGCCGCGCGCTTCCATGCCGGTCGCCAGCATATGGCCATGGTCGCGATAGCTGGTGATGACCTGATCGCCCGGCTTGAGCGCCGCCTGCACGCCCACGACCACCGCTTCCTGGCCGATGTAGAGGTGGCAGAAGCCACCGATCAGCCCCATGCCATAGAGCTGCCCCGCCTTTTCCTCGAAGCGCCGTATCAGCAGCATATCGTGGTAGAAGCGGAGGAGGTCGTCTTTGCCCATTGATCCCTCGGTTGTCTTGGTCCGTTTGCGGGTCGCCGCTGCCTGGGCCATGCCATGCTCCGTGTCGGCGGCATCTGAGCCGCTGCATCGAAAAACAACTCTGCCGCACACCTAGCGACTTCGCCCCTTCCGGGCAAGCCGAGGGGGAAAAAACCCTTCTGTTGCAACGCAATATCAGATGTTAACCGGATATCGGTTAAGTTGCTGATTGGCTTGGCGGTAGGCCGGCTGCCGCGCGGCCCCATTGCCGAGGCTCGCGTGACTTCGATCGGTTATTGCGGCAAGCGCCCGGGTCGCTTCACAACTCTTGCGCCCGGGGCTGGGTGGAGGCCGAGCCGGACGACCCGGGCAGCCGGGCACAGGCCAAACGCAAGGAGATCGTTGCTATCCTCGCTGCAATTAGTTAGTTTTACTAACCACATGCCAGGCGCCAACTGATGCCCCCCATCCTGCCCGCCCCGCTTCAGCTACCGGCCGCGACAGCGCCGGAACTCACGCTTCCCTTCGTCTTCGTGCCGCAGGGTGCGACCGCGCCGTCCGACTGGCTGGCCGCGCATCCGCATTATCTGCGTCTCCCCGCGCAGCTTCGCCTGAACGAAGCGGCCGAACCGGCCGAAGCCGGCGGGCAAGAGGACGTGCCACGGCCTTGAGACCCCCAGGCTGCCGAGGCTGCCGGGCAGGCGAAGGCCGCGGCGCGCTGCCTCTTAATACATCCGCACGACCTCGAAGCTCGCCACGTCGATCATGAAGCTGCCATCCGGCTCGATCGCGAAATGGCGACGCACGGGTTCCGAAACCGCGCCCTGCAGCGCGCGGATGGCGGAAGCCATCACCTCGGGCGTGCGCATCCGCGCGATCCAGCTCGCGAATTCCATGCGCAGCCGATGGCGGCGGGTCGCATGCACCAGGAAGCCGGCGCCGGCGAGCGCGGCCTCCCACTCCCCGGGGGTATAATCCCGCACATGGGAGGTATCGCGCAGCACCTCGACCGTTTGCAGGTAGGTGTCGAGCAAGCCGAGCGCGGGAGAGACAACATCGATGAACAGGCCGCGCCCGCCGGGGCGGAGCACACGATGCGCCTCCTGCAGGCCAAGCCGCCAATCGGCCCAATGATGGGCGCTGAAGCGGGAGACCACCCACTCGAAGCTCTGATCCTCGAAGGGCAGCGCCTCCGCCTCCCCCTGCTCGGTCAGCAGATTGACAAGGCCGCGATCGCCGGCCGCGCGGGCCACCACCGCCAGCATCTCCGGCGACAGATCATAGGCGACGACCTCGCGCACCAGCGGCGCGGCGGTAAAGGACATGTGCCCGCCGCCGCAGCCGAGATCGAGCAGCCGCGCCCCCTGGCCTTCTTCCGCCAGCAGGGCTGCGAAATGGGCGAGATCCTCGCCCTGGGCATGCACCGCGCTGGCGAGGTAGGATTCGGCACGCGGCCCGAACTGGCTTTCCACGCTTTCAGCCTGGCTGATCTTGCTCATTTCACCACTCCCGCGCCTGACAGCGCATTGTTCGCGCAGCTGAGAACCGCGCGGATCGACGCCTCCCCGCTATCGACATCGATCCCGACCCCGAAGACCGAAACCCCGCCCGGCTGGACGCATTCCACATAGGCCGCCGCCTGGGTGCCCGATCCGGTGCCGATCGCATGCTCGTCGTAATTGACGATATCGAGGGCGAGCCCGAATTCCTTGTTGAGCGCATCAACGAAGCTCGACATCGGACCATTGCCCTCGCCCCGGATGGTCCGGCTCTGCCCGTCCAGTTCGACGCGGCCGACGAAGCTGCGCGGCGCGCCGGAGCGGTCCGCGCCCGAGACGCTGTAATCCACGAGGGCGAGGCGGCCGGAACCATCGAGCCCATAGGTCTGGCGGAAGCTCTGCACGATATCCGCCGTCGTCGTCTCCCGCCCGGTGCGATCGGCAATTTCCTGCACCACGCGGCTGAAGGCGATCTGCAGCCGGCGCGGCAGCCGCAGGCCCTGATCCTGCTCCAGCACCCAGGCGACGCCGCCCTTGCCGGACTGGCTATTGACGCGGATCACCGCCTCGTAGGAACAGCCGATGTCGCGCGGGTCGATCGGCAGATAGGGCACTTCCCAGATATCGTCGTTCTGCTTCTGCCGCGCGGCGAAGCCCTTCTTGATCGCATCCTGATGCGAGCCAGAGAAGGCTGTGAAAACCAGCTCCCCCGCATAAGGGTGGCGCGGATGCACAGGGATCTGGTTGCAGTGCTCGACCGTGCCGACGATCTTCTTCAGATCGGAGAAATCAAGGCCCGGATTGATGCCCTGGGTATAGAGGTTGAGCGCCATCGTCACGATATCGACATTGCCGGTGCGCTCCCCATTGCCGAAGAGGCAGCCCTCCACCCGATCGGCGCCGGCCATCAGCCCAAGCTCGGCGGCGGCGATGCCGGTTCCACGATCATTATGCGGATGCAAGGAGATGATCGCCGAGGAGCGGCGGCTCAACTTGCGGCAGAACCACTCGATCTGATCGGCATGGACATTGGGCGGCGCCACTTCCACGGTTGCCGGCAGGTTCAGGATGATCGGACGCTCCGGCGTCGGCTGCCAGACATCCATCACCGCCTCGCAGACCTCGAGCGCGAATTCCGGCTCGGTGAAGGAGAAGGTTTCGGGTGAATACTGGTAGGTCCAGATCGTCTCGGGGTGCTCGTCGGTCAACTGCTTGATGAGGCGCGTGCCGGAGACGGCGAGCGCGATGGTGCCCGCGCGGTCCTGGTTGAAGACCAGGCGGCGGAACACTTCGGATGTCGCGTTATAGAGATGGACGATGGCGCGATGCG
Source organism: Acidisoma sp. C75 (assembly GCF_054665095.1). Taxonomy (NCBI): domain Bacteria; kingdom Pseudomonadati; phylum Pseudomonadota; class Alphaproteobacteria; order Acetobacterales; family Acidocellaceae; genus Acidisoma; species Acidisoma sp. C75. Next base: position 155,452 of record NZ_BAAFHD010000006.1, on the reverse strand, counting down.
CCCCGGCCAGGCTTTCGATCGTCCGCCGGATCAGTTCCTCCCGGCTCTGCGTCAGCACCTGAATTGCCACATCCTCGGGGATGCGCCCCCCCTCGATGAGGCTGCGCACGAAATCGTAGTCGGTCTGCGAAGCGGAGGGAAAGGCGACCTCGATCTCCTTGAAGCCGCTGCGGATCAGGAGGTCGAAGAAGCGGCGTTTGCGCTCGCCATCCATCGGATCGATGAGGGACTGGTTGCCGTCTCGCAGATCGACGGAGCACCAACGTGGCGGCTCGGTCACGCGCCGGTTCGGCCATTGCCGGTCCGGCAGGTCGACCGCCGCATAGGGGCGATATTTGGTCTCGGGCGCGCTCAACATCATGGGGCCGCTCTCACAATCAAAGGTCGTCACATGGGGGGATGCGTTTGGGGCGGCGCGTTACGGCCGAGGGCTCGCCGCAAGCCCCCGGCCGCCGCGAAGTCGTGCAAGCCAGAGCGGGCGCCAGGGGTGATACGGGCGGGGCATGAAGCGGGAGATCATCGGAGATACTCGGTGACGGGCGGGAAGCACGGTGCGCCGATTGGGCGCACGAAAGGCGGCACGGCCTCTTTCAGAGAGCCGTGGTGGTAAGTCGCCGCCCAAGCGCCGCGAGGCGCGCATTGTTGCCCTGGATCTTCATCGCGAAAGGAGCCTGCCCGCATCGGCCCCCCGCCGCAACCGGAAGCGGCGCAACCCGCCCATGCCGGCACCGCGGCCTCAGCGCTTCGGGTTCGGCAAGCTCTCCGCCATGCGGGAGAGGGCTTCTTCCTCGCTATCGAGTTCCGCGATGAGGATCCGCACCGCCTCGTCGTTGATGGCGTGGCGCTGGCGCAAGGCGCGCATCTCCGCCCGCTCCGCCCGCAGAGCGCGCAGCCGCAGCGCGAGTTCGCTGCGCTGGTCCTCGCGCGCACGCTCGTGGTTTTCGGCATCGCCGTCCCGGCCCTCGAGCTTGAGACGGTAATCGGCGAGAACCTTGACCGCCGCCTGCTCATAAGCGTTGCGCTGCGCCGCGGTCTGCCGGCGGCGAGCGCCGGTATCGACCCGCTCCTCGAGATCGCGGATGGCGCTTTCCGCCATCTGGCGGCGCGCGGCGGCAAGCTCTCCCTCGAACTCGTCCATCACTGGCAGGCGCATGCGGGGCAGCAGCAGCGGCAGGCCGATCACGGCGATGAGCAGCGACAGGACGATGACGCCGGAGGCGAGGCTGATGAGGAGCCCGCGCGTCGGCACCGGCTCGCCGTTGGGCAGGTAGAGCGGAAGCGAGAGGATGCCTGCGAGCGTCACCGCGCCGCGCACGCCTGCGATCGCCGTCACCATGAGCGGGACCACGCCGAGGAACGGCAGGCCGGAGCGCTGGCCGCGGGCACGCCGCAGCCCGCTTCGCAGCAAGAGCGCGAGCAATACCCAGACGAAGCGCAGTGCGATTAGCGCGACGGTGACGATGACCATCAGCATCAGCAGGGACCAGGGCGAGTAGCCAGCGCGGATGGTGCGCTGCACACCATCGCCCAGAATGCCCGGCAGTTGCAGGCCGAGCAGCAGGAAGATGAGGCCGTTGAAGGTGAATTCGAGGATCTGCCAGAGGGCGAAGGTCTGCCGCCGCAAGGCGCCATGGCTGCCGCCGAAGGGATCGAGCAGGTTGAGGCTGAGGCCGGCGGCGACGGCGGCGAGGATTCCCGAAACGCCGAGATGATCGGCCGCCAGATAGGCGGCGAAGGGCACCAGCAGCAGCATGACGCCGTAGATTGACGCCTCTTCCGGCCGCTTCGACAGGACGCGCTGATCGAGCAGAAAGAAGCCCCAGCCGAGCGCACCGCCAACCGCCACCCCGCCGAGCGCGACGACGGCGAAATTCACCGTCGCCGCAGCGAGCGAAAAGGAGCCGGCGACCATCGCGAGCACGGCGAATTTGAAGGAAACGAGGCCGGAGGCATCGTTCAGCAGCGCCTCGCCTTGCAGGATATGCAGGAAGCGGCGCGGCAGGGCGCGGCCGTTGAGAATGCCGGCGAGCGCCACCGCATCGGTCGGCGAAAGCACCGCCGCCAGCGCGAAGGCGGCGGCGAGCGGCACGAAGGGCAGCAGTCCATGGATGAAGAAGCCGATGCTGACCACCGTGAAGATGACGAGGCCGAAGGCCAGCGCCAGCACCGGAACGCCCGATTCGCTCAGCTCCCGCTTCGGGATGCGATAGGCATCGGCGAAGAGCAGCGGCGGGATGAAGAGCAGGAGGAAGAGATCCGGATCGAAGCTGACGTGAAAACCCACGACATCGCAGAGCGCGCCGACCGCGATCTGCAGCAGCGGCAGCGGCACGCGCACGATGGTCACGACGAGATTGGTCAGCGCCGTGATCAGCAGCAGGAGGAGGATCGTCGTCGTCAGATGCATGCGCGCCGCCTTGAGGGATGGCCGGAAGCAAGGGAAGGGCGAGAGCGGAGGCAGAGCGCCAACTGTCGGCAACCCCGGCATTCGCTCGGGCCCTGCCCCGCGAAGCCGGGGCCGTCAAAGGGCCGTCGCGGACGCCGGGGCAAGGGGGATGGACCGGCGCCGGCCGCGGAGCCGGGATCGCTCCGTCAGCCGCGCCGCGCCACTCCTGCTTCCTTCAGCCGGCGGAGAGCATGCGCCCGGCCACCGCATCGAGCTTGGCGAGCACCGCCGGATCCCGCGCCGCGGGTGCGGTGATGAGGCTATGCGTCAAAGCCCGGTCGCACCCGGCCACGCAAAGGCCGCGCTGCTGCCCGACGACCGGCAGGATCGCCTTGACCAGGGCGCGCGCGTGGTCGGCATTGGCGAGCAGAACCTTCACCACCTGATCGACGGTGACATGGCCATGATCCTCGTGCCAGCAGTCGTAATCCGTCACCATCGCCACGGTCGCGTAGCAAAGCTCAGCCTCGCGGGCGAGTTTCGCCTCCGGCATATTGGTCATCCCGATCACGCTGCATCCCCAGGAACGATAGAGGACGCTCTCGGCATAGGTGGAGAATTGCGGGCCTTCCATGGTGAGGTAGGTGCCCCCGCGCGTGACGGAGAGGCCGATGTCCCGCGCCGCCGTCTCAAGCGCTGCGCCAAGGCGCGAGCAGACGGGATGCGCCATCGAGACATGCGCCACGCAGCCGGTGCCGAAGAAGGACTTCTGGCGCGCGAAGGTGCGATCGATGAATTGATCAACGATGACGAAATGCCCCGGCGGCAGTTCCTCCTTGAGGCTGCCGACGGCGGAGAGCGAGAGCACATCGGTGCAGCCGACACGCTTCAGCGCATCGATATTGGCGCGGTAGTTCAGTTCCGAGGGCGGGATCTTATGCCCGCGCCCGTGGCGGGGAAGGAAGACGCAGCGCAGCCCGTGCAGCCGCCCGAACAGCAACTCGTCCGAAGGCATGCCCCAGGGCGTCTCGACCCGGCGCCATTCCTTTTCCTCAAGCCCATCGATGTCGTACAAGCCGGAGCCGCCGATGATGCCGACCAGCGGTTCCACGCTCTCCATTGTGCCCTCTGGCATGATCAACTTCCTTCACTGTGATGCCCGGCTGGGCGACGAGGATAAGGGCATCAACAACAACCCACGGGGACAAGCAAGTTAAGCCCTTGATAAAGAGCAATGCCCGCGCCGTCTCTTCGCGGCAAGACGCGCAGGCTCTATCGCGGCAGGCGGCATGGCCGCCGCCCTCGCCGCCCCCCGACCGCGAAAGGATGACAGACGATGCCCAACCCCGCCATGACCGACCTGACCGGCGCACCGGATGCGGCGGCCGCGCATCTGGCGCTCTGCAATACGGCGGAAGCCTGGTTCCATTCCCTGCGGGACCGTATCTGCGCCGCCTTCGAGGCGATCGAGGATGCGCAGGACGCCGGCCCCCTCGCCGACCGGCCCGCCGGCCGTTTCGAGCGCCGCGAATGGGAGCGCCCGGGCGGCGGCGGCGGGTTAATGAGCGTGATGCGCGGCCGCGTATTCGAGAAGGTCGGGGTCAACTGCTCCACTGTGCATGGCGAATTCAGCCCCGAATTCCGGCGCGCGATCCCGGGAGCCGAGGAGGATCCGCGCTTCTGGGCCTCGGGCATCAGCCTCGTCGCTCATATGCAGAGCCCGCTGGTGCCCGCCGTCCATATGAACACCCGTATGATCGTGACGAGCCACGGCTGGTTCGCGGGCGGCGCCGATCTCACGCCCATGCGGCTCGAAACCCCGCAAGCCCAGGAGGACGCAGCCGATTTCCATGCCGCGCTGAAAACCGCCTGCGATGCGCATGGCGCGGATTTCTACCCCCGCTTCAAGGCTTGGTGCGACGAGTATTTCTACCTCCCGCACCGCGACGAGCCGCGCGGCGCCGGCGGCATCTTCTACGATCAGCATCGCTCGGGCGATGTCGATGCCGATTTCGCCTTCACCCGCGCCGTGGGGCTTGCCTTCCTCGATGTCTATCCGCGGATCGTCCGCCGCCGCATGGCCGAGCCCTGGAGCGAAGCCGAGCGCGAGCATCAGCTGATCCGTCGCGGACGCTACGTGGAGTTCAACCTGCTCTACGACCGCGGCACGCTGTTCGGCCTCAAGACCGGCGGCAATACCGAGGCGATCCTCATGAGCATGCCGCCTGAGGTGCGCTGGCCGTAAGCCGCTCTCAGAGGATCTTGCCGTCGAAGGGCGGCAGCAGATCGGGCGCGTCGAATTCGATGACCCAGAGATCCGGATCGAAGCGAAGCTGACGATCCACATAGGCATCGGCGCGCGCCTGATCCACCGGTTCCGCGCCGGTGCCACGCAGCCAGGCGAGTTCTCCGCCTTCGGTGCGTGTCTGCGACAGCACGACGACGGCGCCCTCCCGGTTGCGCAGGGCGACGAGGATGCCCCCCGCATCGGCATCGCCCCGGCGCAGCACCATGCCGGGCCGGCCGTCCCGGTCTCCCAGACGGAGTGCCATCTGCACCCAGAGCTGGGCCTTCACCCGCGGTTCCATGCCGCTCTCCTTCATCCGCCACTCGACTCCGGCCGCGTCCCCTGCCAGATGAGCGCGGAGACGAGGAGGAGTTCGATGGATCGTAAATTGACCGAATCGCAGCGCGCCTACGAAGCCAAGCGCGCTGCCAAGGCGGGCATGAGCCTCGATAAATGGCTCGCTGCCAAGGAGCAGGAAAAGAAGGCGGCGAGCGTCGCCAAGCAGCCGCCGGCAGCGGCCAAGCCGCCGGGCTTCTTTAGCAAATTGCTCGATCGCGCGCATAAGCCGCTGAAATCGAAATCCGGCTGAGCGGCCGGCGGCTCACTCCTCGCCATTGTCCTGCGCGGCGACCTTGAGCAGGCATTCCAGTACCTCCGGCTCCTGAGCCCCGGCAATGGCATGGCGGCGCCCAAGGATGAAGCAGGGCGCACCGTTGATGCCGAGGCGATGCGCCCGCAGGTTCTCGGCATAGACATGATCCACCCCCCGGTCCCCGGCCAGCAACTCCCGCAGTTCGAGCAGCGGGAGGCCGATCTGACGGCCGAGATCGAGAAGCTCGCCACGATGGCCGAGATCCCGCCCTTCGACGAAATGCGCGGTGAAGAGCACGTCCGCCATCTGATCGGCGCAGCCGAATTCCGCGGCGAAAGCCACCAGGCGGTGGGCGTCCACGCTGCTCGGCATGGTGAGGATGCGGTCGAAACGGAAGGCGATGCCTTCCAACCGGCCGATTTCGGTGATCGAGGCCTGCAGCCGCCGGGCGCGCTCATGCGAGCCGAATTTGCGGAGCACGTAATCAGCCCATGGCATGCCGGCGCGCGGCATGTCCGGATTGAGGAGGAACGGCCGCCACTGCGTTGCCAAGCTCAGCTCCGGGCGGCGGCGGCCAGCGCGCAACAGGCGGCGCGTGCCGATGAAGCACCACGGGCACACGATGTCATAGACGATTTCGACGGAGATCGGCGGCCGTGAAAAAGCCAGCATGTTCATTGCGCTTACGCCCGATCTGCCTTGTGCCGGCTGCTTCTGCCTTTTAGACGCTGCTGCATTCACGGAAGATTAGCATGGCGCGCGTCGCCGATCATCCATCGCTTGCGCTAGATAGCGGTGTAGTCCGAGACCATCGGGTCTAGGCGGAACTCGTTGACGAAAAAGTCAATCACCGCCCGCACACGCGGCGCGAGATGGCGGCGGGAGGGGTAGACCGCGTGGATCGGCACCCGCGGCTGCTGCCAGCCCTTGAGGATGACGCGCACCCGCCCGGCGGCGAGATCGTCGTTGAACATCCAGGTCGGCGCCCGGGTGATGCCGAGGCCGGCCCGCACCGCCTCGCAAATTCCTTCGATGCTGTCGGAGCGGAAGCGCCCCTGCACGGCGACGGAGATCTGCCCCTCCGGCCCCTCGAAGTCCCAGAGATGCGCGGAGGCGCGGGAGGCGCCCCCGGTATAGACAAGGCAGGCATGATCGGCGAGTTCGGCCGGCGTCTTAGGTTCGCCATGCTTTTCGAGATAATCCGTCGAGGCGAGCATGCCGCGGCTGGTGGAGCCGAGATGACGGGCGACGAGCGAGGAATCCGCGATCTGCCCGGCGCGGATGGCAATGTCGATATTTTCGGCGACAAGATCCTGCACCTGCTCCGAAATACTGACATCGACTTCGAGTTGCGGATAGCGGTTCATTAGGCGCGGCAGCCGCGGAATGATGTGGATGCGGGCGATGGAGGAAGAGGAGGCGATGCGGATCATGCCAGTTGGCGAGGCGCGACGCTTACCGAGCACTTCCTCCGTCTCATCCACGGTATCGAGGATGCGGCGGGCATGCGCCAGAAGATCCTGGCCGTCTTGGGTGAAGGTCAGGCTGCGCGTCGTGCGGTGGATGAGGCGGACGTCGAAATGCGCCTCCAAGGCCGCGATCTGCCGGGAGATCGCCGGCTGCGTCGACCCGACCTCGCGCGCGACGGCGGAGAAGGATCCCGTCTCGGCGACGCGGACGAAACAGCGAAATGCAGCCAGCAGATCCATAGCCCATACTCGGTTGTATGAATGTTATCTTAGCCCTGGTGGTTTCATGTCAGCAAGACATGAACCATTTATCGGAACAGCGATGGACAATTACGCCCCAGCCCTGCAATAAATGCAGGGAATGAGAGTTTGCGGATCATCAAATGAAGTCACTGAACGCTCAGCTCTTGGCTTTTAAGTCCTCGGCCTTCGACCGGGCGGATGCTCAGACCGTGAGCGCCCTCCGGCAGGCAGAGGCGGATGCGCGCAGCGATGCGCTCAAGGCATCGCCCCTTAGCGTCGGGCAGAAGGCGCCGGACTTCACGCTCAAGGATGCCGAGGGCAAGAGCCATACGCTCTCGCAGATGATCGCGGACGGCCCCGTCCTGCTGCTGTTTTTCAAGGGCGGCTGGTGCCCCTACAGCATGCTCACCTTGCGTGCATGGGAAGATGTGGCGGCCGAGATCAGGGCAGCCGGCGGCCGTCTGATTGCGCTTTCACCGCAGAAGGCCTCGCGTGCCGAACAGGTGCGGGACAATAACGGCGTGAGCTTCCCGATCTTGAGCGACAGCCACAACCACGTGGCCCGCGCCTTCGGCGTGTTGGGCGAATGCCGGCAGCTGACGCGGGAGATCCTCACCAAGCTCGGCTGCGATCTGACCGAGGAGAATGACGACGGCAGCTGGTCCCTCCCCCGGGCCGCCGAGTTTCTCATCGGCACTGACGGCATCATCCGCCTTGCCCACGTATCCCCCGTGCATTTCGAGCGATTGGAACCGAAAGAGGGCCTGGCCGCGATGCGGGCACTGACCGCAGCGCTCACTGAAGCCTGAGCGCGGCGGCGGCCGGCGCAAGACGGCGAGAGTGGATCGCGGCCGGAAAAGATCATTCTCCGGCCGCGCCGCGCAAGCCTCAGGCAAAGACCGATCGTGGGAAGTAGAGGGATACCAGCCAGTTCGGCTGATCCACGATGCAGCTGATGCGTAAGTCAGCCGCCACCGAGCACAGCATATAGGCATCGATCGCGGTGAGCCCGTGCTCGCGGCCCAGCAGATCGATCATGCGGGAAACCGCGCCCCGCGCCCCTTCCATCAGATCGGGGCCGATCCCGGTCGTCACCTCGTAGCCCGCCGCGTCGAGATGCCGGGTGACGGGGCCGGGCGTGGTGAAGCGGGGGGTTGCGAGCGGCGTCTGCTTGATGAGATCGAGCGTCAGCACCACCGACATGGGGCTTTCGATGGCCGTGCCGCATACCTCGCCATCACCCTGGGCGGCATGGGTATCGCCGATCGAAAAGAGCGCGCCTTTCACCTCGACCGGCAGGTAGAGCGTCGTGCCGGCGGCGAGATCGCGGATATCCATGTTGCCGCCGACCCGCCGGGGCGGAACGATCGAATGCAGGCCAGCCTCGGCGAGTGCCACGCCGATGGTGCCGGCAAAAGGTTTCAGCGGTACGCGCGCGGTATCGGAGAAGAGCGCCGGGGCGAGACTTCCCCGATCATAGGACCAGAGCTTGAGCGCGGGCTCAGTGAACTGGTCCGCGAGCAGGCCGAAGCCCGGGATATTCGCCGTCCATCCGAAGCCCGAGGCGGCAAATTCGTGCAGGCTGATCTTCAGGACGTCGCCCGGCTCGGCCCCCTCGACATAGACCGGCCCCGAGACGGGGTTGATGCGGCTGAAATCGAGCCCCGCCACATCCGCGACGCTGCTTTCCGGGCCGAGCTGTCCGGCGGAAGCGTCGTTGCATTCGAAGCCGATCGTGGCGCCGGGCTCGGCCCGCAGGACGGGCGGGAGGCTGTTATCCCAGCCGAAATGGTGCTGGGCCGCGTGGATCGTAAAACCGCAGGTGACGCACATGGGAAGGCTGCCTTTCTCGTGATCGTCGGGCCGAGGACACGCCGGAGGGACGCGGACCCGCGCCGGCCGGGAACTTGCCCGCGCTGCGTCCTTCCAGTAAGGGGTAGAGGCTATGTCCGCGTAGCTCAGCAGGATAGAGCACAGGATTCCTTGTTGCAGAACTGGGCGTCGCGAGGGGAAACCGCGCGGCGGAACCGCTCAAAGTCGGGGAAAGCTTGGCGGCCATACGCGGCAGCCGTGCCGATCCCGAGCCAAGCCCGGGGAAACCCTCCGGGAAGGTGTAGAGACTGGATGGGTGGCACCTAAGGGTCTTGGCCTAAGGTGAAGGGACAGTCCAGACCACGAACCGCCGGCCTTGCGGGGCCGCCGGGCGGCGAAAGCCGAAGTGGTATGAATCCTGGGGCCGTGGGTTCGAATCCCGCCGCGGACATGCCTCCCCCTCCCTGAGCAATTCGCGCAGGGCGCCTTCGCGATCGCCGCTTGATGCGGCCGCCCAAAAATTAATTTTTCCTTGCTGGACAGAATTCCCAGCACGACCGTATTTCGTTGCTATCATGAAATGACTATGCCCGCCGGCCTCGCCGCGCGGGCTTTTTGTTTTTGATGGCCACGAGCCTCGCGCCCGCCTCTCCAGCCCGCGCGCTGGCCAGGCCCGGCACCGCCGCCGCCCTTCCCGATCCCCAAGCCCCCTCCCCGCCGCATAGAGAAGGATACCCGACGCCGATGCGCGCCGACCTTTTGCACGTGATCACCGTCATCGCCAATCCGATCCGCTGGCAAAGCCGCGACCTGCTCTACGAGGCTTTCGAGCAGCATATGCTGGAAAGCGGCGTTCACCTGACCGTCGCCGAACTCGCCTATGGCGAGCGGCCCTTCCGCCTCGCCAACCGGCCGGGGGTCAACCATGTCGGCCTCCGCGCCCGCACGCTCACCTGGAGCAAGGAGAATCTGATCAACCTGGCGCTCGCCCGCCTGCCCGATGATTGGCGCTACGTCGCCTGGATCGATGCCGACATCCGGTTCCGCCGGGCGGATTGGGCTGCCGAAACGGTCCACGCCCTGCAGCAATATGATGTCGTGCAGCCCTGGTCCGATTGCTATGACCTTGGCCCGAAGGACGACCACCTGCAGGCGCATCGCAGCTTCTGCCGGCTATGGCATGACGGCAGGCCGATCCATCCGGGCGGCGGGCCGTACGAATTCGCCCATCCCGGCTATGCCTGGGCGGCGAGACGGCAGGCGCTGGAGCAAACCGGCGGCCTGATCGAAACGGCCATGCTCGGGGCGGCGGATCACCACATGGCGCTCGGTCTCGTTGGGCGGGTGCGTGAAAGCGTCCATAAGGATATCGGCCCTGGCTACCTCAAGCCGCTGCTGGCCTGGCAGGAGCGGGCAAGCGCCTTCGGCGGCAACATCTCCTATGTCCCCGGCACGATCGAACATACCTGGCACGGGGCGAAGAACAAGCGCGCCTATGTCGATCGGTGGTCGATCCTGACGCGGCATGCCTTCGATCCGGAGCGGGATATCAAGCGCAACACCTGGGGTGTGTGGGAGTTGGCCGGCAACAAGCCGCAGCTCGCGATCGATATCGACCGCTACTTCAGAAGCAGGGATGAGGATAGCAACAGCCTCGGCTGAACTGAGACCGGCAGCGCGGGGCGAAGGCGCCCTACGCTGCCGGTCTCAGCCTACTCGGATGCCGCGATGAGACGGCGGCGCTGTCAGATAAGATCCGCGCTGCCTGCCGTATCGCTCATCCGCGCCATGACGCGCGCCGTCTCTTCGGCGACGAGCGCGCAGCGAAGCGCGATCACGATGACGATAAGGCTCCACACCACGGTGAGGATGACGGCTGGCCAGAAGGATAGCCAGCCGAGCCCACCGCCGACATTGGAGAGCGCCGAAATCACCCACATGCCGCCGAACCAAGGCAGCAGCCAGAGGATTTCACGCCAGCCAAAATCCCCGGCGGGGCGGCGCAGCACGAAGTGGTACCACCCCGCATAGACCAAGAAGCCGATGCCGACGATCAGCATCAGCACCGTATTCGTCATGAAGCCTGTCCAGAGCACGATGAGGTTGCTGCAGACGAACGCCGCCCGGGCGATGATGCCGGCCGCCGGCAGGTAGAACTTGCGATTCGCCCCCGGCATGTTTCGCCGCAGAACCAAGAGCGTCACCGGGCCGAGGCCGTAGGTCAGCACGGTGATCGAGGTGATGTAGTTGACGAGCAACTGCCAGGCGGGAAAGGGCAGCAGGAAGATCACACCCACTACCCACATGACACCGACCGCGAGCCAAGGCACGCCGGCACTGTTGAGGTAGGTGAGCCAGGCGGGGCCGCCCCGCATCTCGCCCAAGGCATAAAGGATGCGCGAGCCGCCGGTGACATACATGAGCCCCGTGCCACCCGGTGAGACATAGGCATCGACATAGAGAATGAAGGCAAGCCAGGACATGCCGAGCACCGCCGCGAGACCCGCGAAAGGTCCCATTGAACCAGGGAAGTTCAGATTGGCCCAGCCATGGGCGAGATCGGAGGGACGAAGCGCGGCCAGGAAGCCGACCTGCAACAGGATATAGACGATGGCAGCCAGCACGACCGAGCCTATGACGGCAAGCGGAATGTGCCGCCCGGGATTGCTGCTTTCCCCGCCGAGATCGATCGCCGTGCGGAAGCCGAGATAGCTGAATACGATACCTGCCGCGGGGAGAGCGAGAAAGATGCCGCTCGCTCGGTAGCCCGTCGGATCCGCGCCCATGGCGCTCGGATGCCCACTCGCCGAGAAGATCAGCACCACCGCGGTAACGAGCGGGACCGCGATCTTCCACCACGTCACCGTCGAATTCACGCGCAGCAGCAGCCGGATGGCAAGCAGGTTGAGCGCCACCATGACGAGCAGCAGCATGGCGCAGACAACGAAGCCCATCGGGGTGAGCACACCACTGCCGCCTTTGGCAATGAGGCCGGGAATGTAGTTGTTCGCGTAAGTCACGATGCCTTCCGCCTCGACCGGGGGCACCGGAACATAGGCCAGAAACAGCATCCAACCCCAGATGCGGCCGAGCCCGTCACCATGGCTTGCATGGCTCATATGGACAAGCGCGCCGCTCTTGGGGAAAAGCGAAGCGAGCTCCGCGAAGCAGAGCGCGATGAGCATGATGATCACCGCGCCGACCACCCAACTCCAAATCGCGAGGGGGCCGGCGATTTTCGCCGCATGGAAACTTCCGAACAGCCAGCCTGATCCGATCATGCTGGTGACGCTCGCGAAGAGAAGGCCGATGATCTTGGCGTCCCTTCGCAACGTTGATGATGCCGCAGATGCAGCACCGGATGAGGAATGATCCATCATGTAAATCCCGTCATCTGAATGCAATATGGCAGCTATGAGCCAGTTACCCTTCAGTTGCAAGATCTTGCCGGAAACCTCGCTTGCGCACAATTTTCGCTCACGCGAACAAGCGCCTGGAGAAGATACTCATCCAACGGGCCGATCTGATCAAGTTAAGACGTTCTACAAAAACAACCAGCGAGAGTGGCGCACGCCCCGACGGCCGACGCCCCCGCCCTAGCCCGTTCCGCGCCGCAGCAAGGAGCAGAGAGCCGAGACGATGACGCCGGTGAGAGCCCCGATAGCGACCCCCGCGAGGCGGGCGAAGGCCGTTTGCTCGGCTGACCCGGCATGTGGCACAAGCAGGATGATGGTGGCCGTTATCCCGGCGAGTTGCCCTGAATCGCTGCGGCCGATGAGCGCGCAAACCGCGATCGCCACCAAAACCGCGGCGGCATAAACCCAGAGGCCGGTGCCGAAGAGCAGCACGGCCAGGATGCCGGCGCAGCCGCCCACCGCGGCGCCGATCAACTGCCTCTGGCCGAGTTGCTCCGAATCGTGAAAGCGCGTCTGCGTCACGGCGATCGCGGTGATGCTCGACCAAAACCCGTCCACGAGATGCAGCTGAGCCGCCACCTCATAGGCGATGACCGCCGCAGCGACGGAGACGGCCGCTTGGGCGATACCGGTACCGGCGCGGCCTATCCAGCCCGGGGGATGGTCCGCCTCGGCCATGGGGTCAGGTCAGCGCTCTCTGCGACGATGTTGCAGCGCCAAAACGCACCAGCCAAAAGCCGGAATAGCGATATCCATATAGAAGATGACCCCGGCATTGCCGGCGGCGAAATCATGCATGACGATCATCTGCCGGATATGGCCGATCGCGGCGCCGAGCGTGAAGATCCCTGGCCCGGTGACGGCAGCCAGCCGCAGATCGAAACTGCGAAAGGCGGCCAGGAAGCCCACCGCCGCGAAGCCGAGGCTCGCGGTGCCAACCTCGAATTGAAAGGGGCTGTCGGCCCAGCCGATGAAGGCCGCCGCCATGCGGCCGAAGGCGATGTGGACGACGGCATTATAGAGAAACGAAACGCCGATGGCCCAAAAGACATGCCAGGCAATAAGCTTTTCGAGAACCATCCCGCCGTCCGGCCGGCCGGCGCGCCACAAGCCAATGACGGCGGCGAGCAGCCCGATCACAAAGAAGGTGAGCGGGAAATTAGACAAGACAAACACGAGAATTGCCTTGATCAAGAGCGCCATCGGCCTCTACCTCGCCCGTTGTCTTCAGACGCCCGCTCAGTGAGCGATCAGGACTGCACCTTTGTCAAAGCAAGAGAAGGCGGACAGGGCGATGCGGGCCCAAAGGGTGGTCGAGCCGGGCCCGGCCACCCCTGCTGGCCTGTCCTGCCAGGAAGCGCGTGAGGCCAAAGCGCGCTAGGCAACCGATGCCTGGTAGATCTCATCGATCGCAGCGGCGATCGCGGCGTTGAACACCGCATCCGGCATGTCTTTCGTGAGCCCCTCCGTCAAGGCGCGCGAAAAGCTCGCGATCATGCCGTGATTCTGCGCAAGCAGCTGGCAGGCCTCGCTCCGCGAATAGCCGCCGGAGAGGGCAACGACACGCTCGACCTTCGGGTGTTCGATGAGCGGCCGGTAGAGACCGGCCTCACTCGGGATGGTGAGTTTGAGCATGACCTTGCGGTCTGCCGGCAGTTGATCGAGCGCACCGAGGATCTGGCTCCGGAGCTGCGTTTCAGCCCCCGGCTTGTCGGGGCTCTTGATGAGCACCTCAGGCTCGATGATCGGCATCAGGCCATGGGCGGCGATCTGGTCGGCGATCTGGAATTGCTGGCGCACGATGGCGGCGATCCCGCTTTCCGAAGCGAGCCGGATCGTCGAGCGCATCTTGGTGCCGTAAACGCCGAGCTTGGCTGCCCGTTCCAAGAGCGCATCGAGCCCCGGAATGGGCTTCATGAGGCTGACGCCATCTTCCTCGCTTTCGAGCCCCTTATCGACCTTGAGGAAAGGGACGACGCCGCGCTCCTCCCAAAGGAAACTCGGGACTGGCCGCCCTTCGGCCTGCCCATCCATCGTCTTCTCGAAGAGGATGGCGCCGATCACCTTCTCGCCGGTGAAAGCCGGGGCGCTCATGATGCGCACGCGCATCTCGTGCATCAGCTGGAACATCTCCGCCTCGCCGCTATAAGCGGTCTCCGGAATGCCATATTGGCGAAGCGCGCCGGGGGTGGATCCGCCGCTTTGATCGAGCGCGGCGATGAACCCTCCCCTCTCAGACATCTGCGCATTCATCTGAGCCTTCATCGTCTCACTGGCCATGGTCAGTTTCCTTGACAGCCGGTCAATCCTGGCGCGCCCCTGCGCAACACGAGCGGAACGACCGAGTTTTTGCATGAGCCCCTGGGCAAAGCAATCGAGACCCGAAGCCTCGCCGCGGCGGGCCGGGTGACGATAACGCGCGGCCGCGCGGCATGAGAGCCGTTGCGCAGGGATTTGCGCGACAACACGGCGATTTGTGCAGAGCAAAAACTCACCACCCGCTCAGACGTTCAGCGCACCCTGGGGGCAAGAGCGAGCAGATACCGCCATCATCCGCCGTTTTTCTTGGAAATAAGCGCTCCGCGGCCGTTCCGCCGGGCTTCTTCACCCATGCAAACCCCACTATTGGATCTTTAGCTCTGCGCATGTGCTCCACATAGTTGACATTTGCGCGACCCTGCAGGATGATCCGGTGCAACGAACAGCACGCATTGGCTGCCAGGGAGGTTTCACCATGCACCCGCATCATCGCCGGCGAGCGGAGCCGCGGCTGTGAATTCCAGCGTCAGCCAGGAACAAGCGGCGCCGATCCTGTTCGATCTCGTCGCCATCATCGTGCAGGAGCAGGGACGCTTGAGCGAGATCGACGGGCAGACCGGCGATGGCGACCACGGCGTCAACATGGGCAAGGGCTTTCGTCTCGCGGGCGAAAAGCTCCGCACCGCCGGCTCCTTCACCTTCGCTGAGGGGCTCAAAATCCTTGGCGACACCTTGCTGAGCGACATCGGCGGCTCGATGGGCCCGCTCTACGGCACTTTCTTTACGGATATGGGCGAGGCCGCCGAAAGCAGCGCCACGATCGACGGGCCGCGCTTCTCCGCCATGCTGCACGCGGGCCTTGCCGCAGTGCAGGGCCTCGGCGACGCCAAACCCGGCGACAAAACCCTGGTCGATGTGCTCGTGCCGGCACAGCAAAACTTCGATGCGGCGCAGCGCGCGGGCAAAAGCTTCGCCGAATCGCTCGCCGCGCTGCGCGAGGCATCCGCCGCCGGGCTTGAGGCGACGCGCCTGATGGTCGCCCGGATCGGGCGGGCGAGCCGGCTCGGCGAGCGTTCACGCGGGACGCTCGATGCCGGCGCCGCCTCCTGCGAGATGATCCTGCGAACCATCGCGCATGGGCTGGAGAGCCGGTTGGCGGGGTGAACCCCCGCCCCGCGCCGGCGACGGACTTGGGCGAGGATGCAGCCGCTCCGCGCTTCGGGGAGCGATGCAGGCGCGGGTTTCTTTGTTCTATTCCCTTTTCACGATGGGTCGCCTCATGAGTGCCAGCTTAGCCAAACGCTCTCCTGCTTCCGCACGGCGGCTTCGGCGCGGGCTCATCGGCGGCGGCGCCTTGATCGTGCTGCTCGTCGCGATGGGCTTGAATGTGAGGGTCGTCAGAATCGGCTCGCAGGCAGCGGCGACGCCAGGCGCCTTCAACCCAGCGGCCTATGGCGCGCGGGAATTCCCCAAGATCCGCGCCGAGATCGAGAAGCGCGCGGTGGATGCCGCGACGCTGGCCGCCGCGATCGCCAAGAACCCGGATGATGCAGCCAAGCGCTATGGCGTGCCGGGCATGATCGGCCCCGAATATGCCGTCAAATTCACGGGCGTGGCCGGGCAGGATACCTACGGCGTCTATACCGTCTCCATCCCGGGCGTGCCGCCATCGCTGACCGTGCGGGTGCAGATGGGCCCGGCGATCAACGGCACCGCGGTGCGCGATGCGACCGGCACCATCACCTTCGGCCAGTTCACCAATCAGATCGACTACCAGAATGCCGGTTCCGCGCTGAACAACGAGATCAAGAAGCAGGTTCTGGCCAAAATCGCCACGCAGAAGCTGACAGGCAAGACTATCTCGATCGTCGGCGCCTTTCAGTATGTCGTGCCGAACAGCTGGCTGATCACCCCGGTCGCAGCGGAAGTCCATTGAGATGAGCGGAGGCTGGGCCATCCCGCCGGATGCCATCCTGTCGGCACGCGGGGTCTCCAAATCCTACGGCAATACCCACGCGCTGAAAGCGGTGAATTTCGACATCCACCGCGGCAAGGTGACGACCCTCTTCGGGGAGAATGGGGCCGGCAAATCGACTCTCATGAAAATCCTCTCGGGGATCGTGCCGCCGAGTGCTGGGACCATCCTGCTGGACGGCGAGGAGGTGCGCTTCACCGATACCAACCACGCTCGGGACTGCGGCATTTCCATCATCCATCAGGAATTAAGCCTCGCACCCAATCTCTCCGTGCGGGACAATATCTTCATGGGCCGCGAGATCATGACCCGCACCGGGGTCGATTTCGCCGAGGAGGCGCGACAGGCGCAGGTCCTGATGCGGGAACTGGAAGAGGATATCGACCCGCTGACCCCGGTTGAGGATCTCCGCCTCGGCCAGCAGCAGATCGTGGAAATCGCCCGCGCGCTCTCAGTCAATTCGCGCATCCTGATCATGGATGAGCCGACATCGGCGCTCAGCGCCAGTGAAGTCGAGGTGCTCTTCAAGGTCATCCGCGATCTGACGAGCCGCGGCGTCTCGATCGTCTATATCTCCCACCATCTCGAAGAGGCCTTGCAGATCACCGATTACGCCGTGGTGCTGCGCGATGGGCATCTGACTGCGACCGCCGAACGGCGCGATATCGACCTCGAATGGATCGTCCGCAACATGGTGGGCGAGAATTTCGACCTCGGCTCGCCGCCCGCCGGCTATGCCTTCGGCGAGGTGGCGCTCTCCATCCGCAACCTCAGCGTGCCGGGATCGACCGGCGATGGCGGGCTCGCCGTGGATCACCTCTCGCTCGATCTGCGTGCGGGCGAAATCGTTTGTATCTATGGGCTGATGGGCGCCGGGCGCACCGAGCTTCTGGAATGCGTCGCCGGCCGCGTGCCGCCGGCGGAGGGCGCAATCCTGCTCAGGGGCGAGGATGTCTCGCATCTCACCATCGCCGAACGGATCGCCGCCGGCCTCGCCCTCGTGCCTGAGGACAGGCAGCGCGACGGCCTGGTGCAGACCATGTCGGTCGGCGAAAACCTCTCGCTCGCCAGCATCGCGCGCTTCGCCCGCGGGCTGTTCCTGTCCACGCCTGCCGAACGGCGGATCATCCAGCAGTCGATCAACACGGTCACCATCAAGACCGCCGGCGGCGAGGCGCCGATCGGCTCCCTTTCGGGCGGCAATCAGCAGAAGGTGGTGATCGGCAAGATGCTGGCGACCGAGCCGCAGGTGATCATGCTGGACGAGCCGAGCCGCGGCATCGACATCGGCGCCAAGGCAGAGGTCTTCCGCCTCTTGGCGGAGCGGGCGAAGGCCGGCCTCGCCGTCCTCTATTCCACGTCGGAAGTCGGCGAATGTCTGAGCATCGCCCATCGGATCATCGTCATGAGCCGGGGCCGCATCGCCGCCGAATTCGGCGCCGACGCCACCAAGGAAGAGATCATGGCCGCCTCCGGCGAAGCCGTGGTCGCCTGATCGCAGAGGAAGCGAAACGCCATTATGACGCAATCCAGCCAGACGCTTCAGCGCAGCCGTTCGAGCCTCCTTGGCGAGAAGCCCGATCTCGTCCAGATGCTGCTGAAGGGGCGCGCCTTCTTCGCCCTCATCGCGATCATCGTCGTGTTCTCCTTCCTGTCGCCCTACTATTTCTCGGTGAGCAATTTCCTCACCATGGCCTCGCATGTGGCGATTTTTGGCATCCTCGCCCTCGGCATGCTGCTCGTCATCCTCAATGGCGGGATCGACCTGTCGGTCGGCTCGACACTCGGCCTCTCGGGTATCGTCGCTGGCTTCCTGATGCAGGGCGTGCCGCTGCACATGCTCGGGGTCAAGCTCTATCCGGCGGTCTGGGTCGTGGTCGTCATCGCCTGCGCGGTCGGCGCTTTCATCGGCTTCATCAACGGCATTCTCATCGCCCGCTTCAAGGTTCCGGCCTTCGTCGCCACACTCGGCATGATGTATGTGGTGCGCGGCATCGCGCTGCTCATCACCAATGGCCTCACCTACAACAACCTCAGTGGCGAGGCCGATCTCGGTAATACCGGGTTCAACTGGCTCGGCTTCAACCACCTGCTCGGCGTGCCCATCGGCGTGCTGGTGATGGTGGTTCTCGCCGTGCTCGGCAGCCTGATGCTGAACCGCACCGCTTTTGGCCGCTGGCTCTATGCGTCCGGCGGGAACGAGCGGGCGGCCGAGCTTTCCGGCGTCCCCACCAAGCGCGTGCAGATCACCGTCTATGTGCTGGCAGGCATCTGCGCCGCGATCGCCGGGCTGATCCTGACCTCGCAATTGACCTCCGCCGGCCCGACCGCCGGGACGTCCTATGAGCTGACGGCGATCGCCGCCGTCGTCATCGGTGGCGCGGCGCTGACGGGCGGCCGCGGGACGATCCGCGGCACGCTGCTCGGCGCCTTCGTCATCGGCTTTCTCTCCGATGGTCTCGTCATCATCGGCATCTCTTCCTACTGGCAGACGGTCTTCACCGGCGGGGTCATCGTCCTCGCGGTGCTGCTGAACGCCGTGCAATACCGGCGGCGGGTCAAGCCTCAACCAGCAGCCGGCACCGCAACGCCTCAGCCGACCGGCAAGGCGGCCTGAGGCGCGCATATCTCCCCCGTCGGGGATCACAACCCGGCATTCACAAAAGAGAGAAGGAAACGACCATGTCCAAATTTCGCAAGACCCTGATGGCGGGCGCTTTCGCGCTGGCAGCCCCGATGATCGCCGGGGCGGTGATGGCGCCGACCGCCGCGGAGGCCGCCGGCGGCCTCATCTCCATCATCGTCAACAATCCGGCGAACCCGTACTGGCTCACCGAAGGCAAGGTTGCCGCCGCCGAAGCCCAGCATCTCGGCTATTCGGCCAATGTCTCGGCCTCGATGGGTGATACTAACACCGAGAGCAAGCTCATCGACACGGCGATCACCAACAAGTCGGTCGCCATCATCCTCGACCCCGCCAATGCCTCGGGCTCGATCGGCGCCGTGAAGAAGGCGGTAGCGGCGCATATCCCGGTCTTTCTGGTCAACGCCGAGATTAACCAGCAAGGGCTCGCCAAGGCGCAGCTCGTTTCCAATAACGCCCAAGGGGCGGCCCTCGGCGCGATGGAGTGGGTGAAGGACGTCGGCCAGAAGGGAGATTACGTCGAACTGCTCGGCAACCCGGCGGATAACAACGCGGCCACGCGCTCCAACGGCTACGAGACGGTGCTCAGCCAGTATCCCGGCCTCGTCAAGGTCGGCCAGCAGGTAGCGAACTGGGACCGTACGCAAGGCTTCAACGCGATGCAGAGCCTGCTGCAGGCGCATCCGGAAATCATCGGCGTCATCAGCGGCAATGATGAAATGGCGCTCGGCGCGGTCGCAGCACTCAAGGAGGCCGGCAAGCTCGGCCAGGTCAAGGTCGGCGGTTTCGATGGCTCACCCGATGCGGTCGCCGCCATCAAGGCGGGCGAGCTGCAATATACCGTGCTGCAACCGGTCGCCGTCTTCTCCAAGAAAGCGGTGGACGAGGCAGACGAATACATTCGTACCGGCAAGACCGGCGCTTCCGCCGAGAAGCAGCTCTTCGATTGCGTGCTCATTACCAAGGCGAATATCGCGAACTATATCGCGCCCTTCACCTTGAAGCAGTAAGCAAGACCCAAGGGCTCCCCCGGAGCGGCGCGGCTGGCGCCGCCCCGGGCAAGCTGCCAGATGCCGAGACCGCGCAATGACCCATCTTTGTGACGCAGCCGAGAGTTTCGCCAGGACGGCGCTGGAAGGCTTCTGCGACCTGCATGGCCGGCTCGTCCACGCCGTGCCAGGCGGCGTGCTGCGAAGGGCCGCGCGGAAGCCGGGCAAGGTCGCCCTGGTGATCGGCGGTGGCAGCGGGCACTACCCGGCCTTCGCGGGCTATGTCGGGCCAGGGCTTGCCGATGCGGCGGTGGCGGGGGATGTCTTCGCCTCGCCCTCCGCACGCCGGGTGCGCGATGTCGCGGCAGAGGCCTCCTGCGGCGGCGGCATCCTCCTCGGTTTCGGCAATTATGCCGGGGACGTGCTGAATTTCGGCGCGGCCGCTGAACGCCTGCGGGCCGAGGGGTTCGACGCCCGCACGCTCGCGGTCACTGATGATATTGCAAGCGCGCCAGCGGCTGAGCATGCGAAGCGGCGCGGCGTCGCTGGAGACGTTGCGGTTTTCAAGATTCTGGGCGCGGCGGCGGAAGCGGGGCTCGATCTCGATGCGGTCGAGGCGATCGGCCGACGCGCCAATGCGCGCACGCGCTCCTTCGGCGTGGCCTTCGGCGGCTGCACACTGCCCGGCGCGGCAGCTCCCCTCTTCACTGTGCCCGCAGGCCGCATGGCGATCGGCCTTGGCATTCACGGCGAACCCGGTATCGCCGAGGCTGCCATTCTCCCGGCCGCGGCGCTGGCCGAACTGCTGGTTCGCCGCCTGCTGGCCGAAGCGCCGGCGGATGGCGGCAGACGTGTTGCCGTATTGCTCAATGGCCTCGGCAGCACCAAGCAGGAAGAGCTGTTCGTGCTCTGGGCCAGCATCGCCCGCTTGCTGCGCGCGGCGGGGCTCGCGATCGTCGCCCCGCTCGTTGGAGAATATGTGACGAGCCTCGATATGGAAGGCTGCTCGCTGACCCTCACCTGGCTCGATGAGGAGTTGGAGCGTTTCTGGTGCGCGCCCTGCGAAAGTGCCGTGCTCTCGATCGGCTCGGCGTCAGGCGGCGCCCCTCCCCCCCAGCCGGCGGCGAGCTTGAATGAACCGGGCGCGGTGTCTGCCGCGGCGGCTTTGCCTGCGGCGAGCCCAGCCTCGCGCGCGGCGGCGAAGCACGCCGCGGCGGCCTTCGCTCGGCTTGCAGCCGCGCTGCGCGATGCCGAGGCGGAACTCGGCCGTATCGATGCCGAGGCAGGGGATGGCGATCACGGTCAAGGCATGGCGCGCGGTGCCGCGGCAGCGGCGGCGGCGGCGGCCGAGGCAGCCAAGGCCGGCGCCGGGCTCGCCAGCCTGCTGGCCCGCTCGGGGGATGCCTGGGCGGATCGCGCCGGCGGCACCTCCGGCGCACTCTGGGGGCTCGGCCTCGTCAGCGCCAGCCGCGCCCTGAACGACGACACCATCCCGACCGCGGCGGAGGTGGCGCAGGCCGCGCGGCTCGCCTGCGAGGCGGTGATGCGGCTGGGTGGCGCCCAGCCTGGGGACAAGACGCTGGTGGACGCGCTGCATCCCTTTGCCGCGATGCTCGCCAGCGCCGTCTCTTCCGGGGCGGATGGGCGCACCGCCTGGCGGCGGGCGTCCGCCGCCGCGGAAGCCGGGGCGGAAGCCACCGCCTCTATGCTTCCGCGCCTCGGGCGGGCAAGGCCGCTCGCCGAGCGGAGCCTTGGCCATCGCGACGCGGGTGCGGTTTCCTTCGCGCTCTGCAGCCGCGTCGTCATCGAAACTTTTGGAGAAAGCCATGTCTGACCAGCGCTTCACCATCGTCATCGGATGCGATGACGCCGGAATCCGGTTCCGCGACGTGCTGGCGGCGGATCTGCGCAAGGATGAGCGGGTTGCCGCCGTCATCGATATCGGCGTCGCCGCGAACGAAACGACCGCATACCCGCATATCGCCGTCACCGCCGGGCGTCTCGTCGCCGAAGGCAAGGCGGACCGCGCGCTGCTGATCTGCGGCACCGGCCTCGGCGTCGCCATCAGCGCCAATAAGGTGCCTGGCATCCGTGCCGTCACCGCGCATGACGTGTATTCCGTGCAGCGCGCCATCCTCAGCAACAACGCGCAGGTTCTCTGCCTCGGCGAGCGTGTCATCGGGCTCGAACTTGCGCGCGCGCTGGTCAAGGAATGGCTTGCCCATCGGTTTGACGAGGCCTCCGCCTCGGCCGCGAAGGTCTCGGCAATCTCCGCCTACGAGGCGGAGGCAGCGGTGCGCTGAGGCTCGCAGGACTGGCGCCGAGCGGGCATGCGAAGGCGCCTGCGGCTGGGCGCGCGGTGGCCGATCGCCGCGACGACGCAACCCGGCAATGTCTGTGCAGGAGGCTTGCGAAAAGCCGTAATCTGCATTAGGGCCGGCGTCCATCGAATACAGGACGAGATACATGAGCAAAGCCTTTCTTGCCGCCGTTCTTCAGGATTCGCTCGACTGCACCGGCGTTGCCGCCAATCGGGCGGCGACCGCCCTGATGGATGCGATCGTGCATGAGCTGAAATCCACCGGCGGTTTCACCCTGCCCTCTTTCGGCACGTTCACCGTGAAGAAGACCAAGGCGCGGAAGGCGCTCAACCCCCGCACTGGGGAGCCTGTCAAGGTGAAGGCGGGCAAGACCGTGCGCTTCAAGGCGAGCCCCTCGCTCAAGAAGGAAGTCTGAGCAGCAGGCGGGAGAGAAGCGGCGCAGGGGCAGGCCGAGGGGCTTGCTCCAGCGCCCTGCCCCGCCTCGCAATGCGGCCGCCGGAGCCGCGATGATATCCGGGATCATTCGCCGGTCAACGCCAAGCCTCCAGCGCCATCAAGCAGCTTGCGTGCCTGGCCGATTGGGGCGCCAGCCTCGCGCTTCTTCCCCTCCGCCGACACCGCAACCGATGGCCGCCGATATTTTGATCCTGCTTCCGGCAATTGCAGGCTAAAAGATCCGGAATGGGGACGAAGGATCATGCGGGCAGCCCGCGGCTGGAGGATCGCCAGCGTGAAGCCGCGCCGGCGCATCCGCAGCCGCCCGCGGTTCTGAGCGACCTGACCGAAGCGGCGCCCTACTACCTCCTGCATTTCCAATCCGTTCTCGCCGAGGTGCAGCAGCATTACGGCTTCCTGCTCGCCCCAGCCGAGATCGCCTATATCGAGCGGCTTGGCGCTCTGCCCCTCCCGGCCCGCATGCTTTACGCGCGGCTGGCGAATCGCAAAGGCCCGCTCTTCCGCCTTGATAGGCTGCGCTATCCCGAAATCCCCGACCTCGCACCCGCCTTGCGCGCGCTGAGCGCGGCGGGGTTCATCGAGTATGCGGATGACCGCACGGAGCCGACGCAGCTGCTCGGCTGCTTTACCCTCGGGGAAATCGCGGCCGAGCTTCCCGCCAGCCTGCGCAGAGGCCGCCGGCCAGACCTCATCGCCGCCTTGCTGGTCTGGGAAGGGCTCGGCCCCCTGCTCGCGCGCTTGCGCCTGCGCCACCCGCTGGTGCGCCTCTCGCCCGGCGATCCCTGGCCCTTTCTCCGCTATCTCTTCTTCGGCGAATTGCGCGACAATCTCTCGGATTTCGTGGTGCGCGATCTCGGCTACGTCCGGCCGGAAGAGATTGCGGCGGAACACAGGATCGCCCGTTTCGCGAGCCGCGAAGAGGCGGAGGATGCCTATCGTATGGCCTGCCGCTACGATCGCTTCCGCGCGATCCGCGATCGCCTGCCGGCGATCGAGGTTTTGCGTTGGTGGCAGGGCGAAGCGGTAGAGCGGAACCGGCTGCAAGCCGGAACCGCTCTGCACGACCGGCTGATCGAAAGGCTCGGCCAGCGTCTCGAAAAGGCAGGCGAACAAGCGGCCGCGATCGCGCTCTACCGCTGCAGCCCAGAGCCGGGCGCGCAGGAAAGGCTGGTGCGCCTCCTGCTCAAGCAAGGTGAGCGCGCGGAGGCGGAGCGGCTGTTGCGGCGCCTGGCCGATGGCGCGCAGGCGGCGGAAGCGCGCTACCGGGCGGGCGAAATGCTCGCTCGCCTTGATGGGGCCAGGCGGGCGAGCACTGCCTGGGCATGGCAGAAATCCGCCGGACGCCTCACCCTCCCCGCCTATGAGGGCGCGGTGGAACTGGCCGTGCTTGCCCATTACCGCACGCTCGGCTGGTCCGGCCTGCATGCTGAGAACTGGCTCTGGGCCGCCGCCTTCGGCCTCCTCTTTTGGGATATCGTCTATGACGGGCGCAGCGGGGCCTTTCATTCGCCCCTGCAATGCGCCCCGTCCGACCTCTACGAGCCGAGCTTCTACGCGCGGCGCCAGGCGGCGATCGAAGCGCGGCTCGCCGCCCTCGCCGATCCGGCCTTCGGGCAGCGCCGCTGTGCCGAGACGTTTGCCGCCAAGGCAGGCCTCGCCAATCCTTTCCTCGCCTGGGAAACGGAGAGCCTGGCGACCGTCAGCATCCTCCTCGCCCGGCTTCCCGCATCCGGCCTGCAGAGGGTACTGCGCCGGATGGCCGAGGATCTGCGCCATCACATGAGCGGCTTTCCCGATCTCTTCTTATGGAGCAAGAACGACTATGCATTCGTTGAAGTAAAATCGGAGCGTGATCGCCTTTCACCCAAGCAATACCAGTGGCTTGGCGTGTTTTCTGAGGCGGGATTGAAGGTTCGTCTTGAGAATATTCGCGTCTTGCCGGCGCCTCTCAGCCCGGAGCGATTTGCCGAAAGCGCACGTCACCCCTAAATAGGCACCGGTCTTCCGGGCGAGAAAGAGTGTCATGCGGCGAGAGCGGTTTGTGGTTACGGGTGGAGCGGGTTTCGTCGGCAGTCATCTCGTCGCGGCTCTGCTCGACCGCGATGCCGATGTCGTCGTGATCGACAATCTCTCGCTCGGCCATCGTGGAGCGGTGCTGCCCGGCGCCCGACTCGTCGTCGCCGATCTCGCCGACCGGGCGGCGATCGATGCCGTGCTGGCGGATGGGCCCTGGGATGCGGTCTTTCACTTCGCGTCCCTCTCCCTCGTCGGCGAGAGCATGCGCCAACCCTTCCGCTACCTTGAGGAAAACGGCCTCAACGGCATCCGGCTGATCGAGGCATGCGCGAAGCAAGGCATCAAGAGATTTGTCCTATCATCGACCGCCAACCTCTTCGGCACCCCGGACCGGATGCCGATCGATGAGGAAACACGGATCGAGCCCTCCTCTCCCTATGGCGAAAGCAAGCTGATGATCGAACGCGCGCTGCGCTGGGCGAGCGAGATCCACGGTCTGCGCGGCGCTTGCCTGCGCTACTTCAATGCCGCCGGGGCCGATGCGCAAGGCCGTCTCGGCGAGGATCATACGCCCGAGACACATCTCGTGCCCCTCGCCATCGACGCGGTGCTCGGCAGGCGTCCGGCGCTTTCCGTCTTCGGCAATGATTACGAGACGCCAGACGGCACCTGCATCCGCGATTATGTGCATGTCGAGGATCTCGCGGATGCGCATCTACGCGTGCTCGGGCTGCTGGAACATCGGAGCGTCGCCTATAACATCGGGACCGGCCGGGGGCATTCGGTTCAGGAAATCATCGCCGCCGTCTCGCGCATCGCCGGCCGCCCGGTGCCCGCGGTGATGGCGGCGCGCAGGCCCGGCGATCCGCCCGTCTTGATCGCCGGCTCGACGGCACTCCGCGCCGACACGGGATGGCGCCCGCGCTATACCGAGCTCGACCGCCTCGTCGAGACGGCCTATCGCTGGCGTGAGGAACACCCTGGCGGCTATGCCACGGCAGGAGTAAGCTCTTGACGGTGACCGGCAACCCAGGGCCGTCGCGACTGACTGCGTTTGACCGATCGCCGCCATAGCGCCCCCCTTGACCTCGGCCTTGTCCTAACGGCGTTTATCCTCATGATGGCACGACAGTCTCAAATCGGGCGTACTCTGAACCTCAACTGGATCAGAACCTTCGAGGCTTCGGCCCGCCTGCTCAGCTTCACGCGGGCGGCGGAGGAGCTTTCGCTAACCCAGGCGGGCGTTAGCCAGCACATTCGCATGTTGGAAGAACAAGTGGGCGAGCGCCTCTTCGTCCGGCTCCCCCGCGCGGTACGCCTTACCGAAGCTGGCGAAGCCTATCTGCGTGTCGTGCGCGAAAGCCTCGATCGTTTGCGCCTCGGCACGAGCGATATATTCGGCCCCGGCGATGAGGGGGAGATCCGCCTGCGGATCGACGCGGCTTTCCTCAACCATTGGCTGGCGCCCCGCCTCGGCCGCTTCCTCAACACCTATCCGGATATCGGCTTGCATATCTCACCAACCTCACCCGGTATCGACACGGATTGGGATGAGTTCGACCTCGAAATAAGCCAGGAGAGCGAGCGGATCGCCGGGATCGATGCGGTCGCGCTCATCGGCGATGCGGTCTTTCCGGTCTGCCATCCACGCCTGGCGACGGAATTACGCCAGCCGGAGGATATTCTACGCCAGCGCCTCGTGCATGTGCATCCGAATGGCCGTGCCTGGTCCGAATGGTTCTCTGTCGCCGGCCTGTTCAAAAGGTCATATACCCCGCCACTGATCGTCGATTGCTCGTCGGCGGCGATTTCCTGCGCCGAGGAAGGGATCGGCGTCGCACTCGGTTCCGGCTCGCTCGTCGCGTCCCACCTTGCCATGGGCCGGTTGGTGAGGCCATTCCCGCCTTCCCTCGAAACCATTGGTATCTTCTATCTGCTGACCCCGAGCACGCACCGTCTGCGGCGCCAGGCGCGGGTATTTCGGGACTGGCTGCTGGCCGAGGGGCCAGAGAGCCACGAGGCGACGGAATAGGTAACAAGGGGGATCAGCGCGCCCCCGGGCGGCCGATCAGAAGCCTTCGAAGCTCTGGCGCGCTATTGAGTAAACCATGGCCGCCGCGGCATTGACCGTCTCGCCTGGGTTGGCAGTGCATTGCTGCACGAGCGCATCCATGACGGCGGGGGTCTGCACCATGCGCCCGGTAATCGGTGGGTGGCCCGCCGCCTCGGTCTGCTGGTCGAGGCTCTGCCATTGCCCGACGACCGAGGCAAGCAGGCTGCTCGCGGCGATGTTAGGGTGATAATGGATCGACTCCATCGCCTGGGCACAGGTCGTCATCGTCTCCGCATGGGCGGCTCCTGGCGCCATGGCATGCGCGAGCCCGAGCGCCATGATGCTGGAGAAGAGGCTTAGCAAAGACGCTCTGCGCATCGCGTTTTCCCGCTCAGTTCCGGTCGCGTGACGGTGCACCGCGCGGCATTCGTCAACCGCGCACGGCCCTATTATGCGGAAAAAGCCTTGCGACTGTCTGAACGCGGGGAAGCTCCGGCGGCTGCCGCTACTTGTTCCACCGGTTGAGCTTGGGGACGGGAAAGCCATCCGCAGCCAGGGATCGCAGAATGATGTAGCGGATCGAGGCGCCCGTCTCGGCGGAACGCTGCCGCAGTGCTTCCCGGGTCTCTGCCGGCACCAGGATCTGCATCGGATATTGCTCGGTGGATTGGCGGCGCGGCCGTGCCTGTGCCGAACGCGCCGCTTCGGCCGCTACCGTCAGTACGGCGCTCGCTTCAGTTGGCGGGTCCACCCCGTCGTTCGGCTCCTCCCATTCGACCTGGCTTCTACGCATGGTGCCCTCCTTGCTCAGTCCATCACATGAAACTCCTTTCGAAAATTGACACAGAAGTTTACCTCAATGTCTTTGCGGAGACCTCATTCGCTTGCGATCGCCGCCAGCTCAGAATGGCCGCCCCATGTCGATTTCCGAGAGCTTGGGCATGGCAGGCTTGGCCGCACCGCCACCATGCATGCGCCAGCTCTGTAGGCGCCAAATATAGGCCAGAACCTCTGCACAGGCTTTGTAGAGGGCCACCGGAATGTAATCATCCGGCTCAACGAAGCGATAGATCGCCCGGGCCAAGGGCGGCGCCTCGATGATCGGGATGCCATGGGCGCGTGCCTTGGCAATAATCTCAAGCGCCATCAGCTCGGTCCCTTTGGCAAGCAACTTGGGTGCCGCATCAACGCCACGGCGGAAACGGAGGGCCACGGCAAAATGCGTCGGGTTGGTGACGACGACCGAAGCCTCAGGGATGCGGCGCATCTGGCGGCTCCGCGCCATCTTCCGCGCAATCGCCTTCTGCCTCTGCTTGACGTGAGGATTACCGACGACATCTTTCATCTCGTCCCGCAATTCCTGGTCCGACATGCGCAGCTTGTGCCGATGCAACCAGATCTGCAGCGCGATATCGGCGGCGGCGATCAGGCCGATCGCCACCGCCACATTGCGCAGCACCACGAGGCAAAGGGCGACAATGCCAAAGCCGGCCGCCTGCGGGGCCGCCAGCAGCGCTGGGAAGCTATCCTGCTCGGCGCTGATCGAAAGGGCCGCGGCACCGCCTATCACGCAGAGTTTGAGGAGAGACTTGCCGATCTCGCTATAGCCGCTGGCCGAGAAAATCTCCCCGAGCCCGGCCAGAGAGACGAGCTTGCCGAGTTGCGGCACCAAGGCGGCGAGTGACAGCACCCAACCGCCGACGGCGAGCCCCGCCAGCAGAGAGATCGCCGCGATCATCAGCATGAGCGGCAAAAGATGGCGCATGAGGTCTGTCGCCAAAAGCCCTGCGAGGTTCAACTTGCCACTGCCCGCCCCGGCAAGCGCCTGAACCAGGGCTGCCTGCAAAGTCTCGCCAATCATCAGAGCGAGTTTCAGCCCGACGAGGATCGCCATAACCATCGCGGCCGCGCGCTGAAGATCAAGGGAGCGGGCAAGGTTCCCCTGTTCTGCCGCTTGCCGCAGGCGCCGCTCGGTCGGCGCGTGCTTGCGCTCGCCGGAATCTCCCTCAGCCATGGCCGAGAATCAGCGCAACCGCCCGGGCGATCTCTTCCGACAGCCTGCGCATCGGCACCGGGTAGAGGCCGAGCGAGAGCACCAGCGTCGTTAGCCCGGCCAGGATGAGAATGGGGAAGCCGATGCTCAGAATATTGAGTTGGGGCGCGAAGACGGTCAGCAACCCGATCGTCAGATTGATGCAGAGGGCGAGTGCCAGAACGGGCGCCGCCAAGGTCACCGCGCTGGTGAGCAGCGTTCCGCAGAAGATCGAGAAGTCATGCCAGTTGGCGAAGCCGATTCCATCAAGGTTCCCGGGCTGGAAAGAGTGGGCCAAAGCGGCAAAGACCCAGACCGGTCCGCCGAGCGCGATATAACCCATCAGGCCGAGCCAGAAGAACATGTCGAACAAAGCTTGCGACTCGCCCGACGTATCCCGGAACTGCAGAACGGCGAAGCTGAATCCCATGGAAAGGCCTGCGATCTCCCCGGCGCCGGCAACCGCATAGACCAAAACCTGGTTGAGCAAGCCGATCGCCGCCCCAATGCTGATCTGCACGGCGGCTTGCAGCATCAGCGCCGGCACGAAGCTTGGAACGGGCGGAAGATGAGGCAGCCACAAGCTCAGGCAAAGCGAGAGGCAGAGGACGAGCACGGCCTTGACCGGCGCCGGGATCATCGTCGAACTGAAGAGCGGCGCGGTCAGGAACAAGCCCGTCACCCGCAGGAACGGCCAGACGAAGCTGCCCAGCCAGGCGAGGATCTGATGTTCGCTTAAGACCATGACTGATGCACGAGCGGGCCCAGATGCCAGAGCCAATCCTGCGTGAGTTGGCGGAGGCCGGTAAGGGCTGCGAAACCCCCGCTCGCCACGGTCGCGAGGAGCGCCACCAGTCGCACCAACAGGCCGAGCGCCATATCCTCGATCTGGAAGGTCGCCTGGATCAGCGTGGTCACCAGCGTCACGGCAAGAAGCAGGAGAATGATCGGAGTGAGGCCCGCCACCACCAGCGACAGAGCCCGATCGAAAAGCGCGAGATAGAGTGGCACCTCACCCCCCCGCCCCGATAAAGCTATGGGTGACGGAGCCGAGCAGCAAGGCCCAGCCGTTGATCGAGACGAACATAAGAAGCTTGATCGGCAAGGAAATGAGGGTCGGAGACACCATGATCATGCCGAGCGACATGAGGATCGATGCGACTGCCAGATCGATGAGGACGAAGGGAATATAGACGAGAAAGCCGATCTGAAAGGCCGTCTCCAATTCCGAGGTGGCATAGGCCGGCACCAGGATGGAGAGCGGAACATCCTTCGGTGCCGCAAACTTCTCACCACTGAGATCGACGAAAAGATGAAGCGGCTCTTTGCGCGTCTGGCGCAGCATGAAAGCGCGGATCGGCGGCTGGGCAGCTGCCACCGCATCCTGGAAATTGATCTTGCCGGCAAGGTAGGGCTCGATCGCCTGCGTCTGCTCCTGGGCGATGACTCCGCGCATAATGAAGAAGGTGAGCGCGAGGGCGATCGCCGAGAGGATCATATTCGGCGGGGTGCTCTGCAGCCCCAGCGCCTGGCGAAAGATGGACAGCACAATGATGATGCGCGTGAACGCCGTCATCAGCAACAGGATACCCGGCAGGAAGGCCAGCGCGGTAATGAGCAGCAGGGTCTGGACGTTGAGCGAATAGACGTTGCCGGCCGCCCCAGGCATGGCAGAAAGCAACGGCACCGTGCTTGCCTCCTGCGCGAAGGCAATGCTCGGCGCCACAAGATCCGCCATGCAGACCACAGCGAGGCCGATCACGAGCCTCATCACGGCACGCGGCACCATCAGCCGCCACCAGCCGCCGCTCATCGCTCGCCCCGCGCATCCTGCTGCGCGCCCCAACTGCCGAGCCGCGTCAACCCGCTGCGTGTACTGCCGAGCAGAAAACGCCTGCCATCGACTTCGACCACCAGCAGCGCGGCCTGCAGACCGAGGCTGCGCGAGGCCACGACGTCGATCATGGAGCCGTCTTTTTTCAGCCGAAGCGGGCCGACCCGGCGCCGCGCCGCAAGCCAGGCGCCAAGGGCAAGGACGCAAAGGATGAAGGCGACGAGAAAAAGGGGCTGGCCTATGCTAAGCGCGGCGTCGCTCATCTCAATTCTGCGTCACGAGATTAGTGATATAGGCGGCAGAGAAAGCATTGTCTTGCGAGGGAAGATTACCGTCCTCATGGATGACCGTATTGGCGATCGTCAGCGCACCACGGATGAAATCGTTCCGGTTGGCTTGTCCTTGCAAACTTGCAGTGGTCTCGTTCATCAGGCGGGTGATGATATCAGCCTTGATGATCGGCTCCACTTCCGCGTAGCTCACCAGGACCGCCGGATTGTCGGTCTGGAACTTCATCGACAGGGTCACATATGACGTCGCGGGCGCGCCGCTCTCGGGCGGCAGACTTACGGTGACGTCCGCAAGCTCCGCGAATATGATCGGCTTGGGCTTGGGTTTGGCGGCCTGGACATGCGGCGCAGCGGCCGGGCCCGCGGGTGATTTCGGCGTACTATGAAGAAATGTCATGACCCCGAAAGTGGCCCCCGCGCCGATCAGCAGGGAGATCACCACCACGCCGCCAAGCAGCAATATTTTCTTCATAGAGACTCATGCGCTTTCTAAGGAACGGAACCCAGACAGTGCATAAGCTTATACGCTTCAAACGTTACTAAACTGCCTGTAGCAGACTTTGAAACATCGCCCGCGCGCTGGTGATGACCTGGGCGCTTGCCTGGAATGCCTGCTGATACTCGGTCAGCAGTACCGCCTGCTGATTGAGGTCGACCCCCGCCACGCTCTGCAGATTGGTGGTCGCCGTGGTCACTTGCGCCGCAGTCTGGGTTTGCGTGGTCGTCGCCTGCTGCGCTTGGCTGCCGAGCCCAGTGGTGAGGCTGAGGAAGGCCTGCTGCATGCTGCCCGATCCGCTGCTACTGGTTGCATTTGTCCAGAGCGTCTGCATGCGCTGCGCATTGTTGCCATTCCCGGATCCACTCTGCGACAGGGTCAGAACATCGCCCGCCACCGCGGTTCCCGAGATAGGCACCTGCCAGTAGCTGCCGGAGGCCGCCGAGCTGCTCGCATAGGGAATGGCGATCGTGGCGCTTCCATTCGTCCCAGAGAGGCTACCGCTCGCCACGGTCGTGCTCGGCGTCGTCGCCGTCGTCACATTGAAGTTGGTCGCGCTGGTGAAGACGATTTGCAGCGTCTGCCCGACCGCGCTCTGCGGAAGGGTGACTGCGCCGGTGGCCGGGCTGGTGGTCACGCTCGGGCTGCCTCCCGTCACGGTACCGCCATTGCTGTTGATCACGGATCCGTCCGACTGGATCTGACCAGGGGTGACGACATAGGGATCCGCGGCCGCAATCGCGCTCGGCTGCGCAGTTGCCACTGCAATGCTACCAGCCGCCGCAGGGCTTGCATCGACCGTGAAACTGTCGTTTGCCGCAGGCGTACCGGAAACGGCGAGGGTGAGGCCGGGCAGCTTCAAACTGGTACCGGTGCCGAGACTATAGCTCGTGCCGGTGGCCTGATTGGTCGCGGACCAGCCCGCAGTCCCGGAAAACGTCACGCTGTAGCGGCTTCCCGCCGTGTCGAGCGCCGCCGGATCCGAAACGCTCGCCGCAAGCGTCGCCGTTCCCGTATTGGCGGCATTCGCCGTCGCGGCCGGCGCCGGCACGGTGAAGAGCGCAGCGCCAGCAGCCCCGGTACTGGTCACTCCCTGCGCCTGGGCAAGATTGATCTGACCGGCAAACCGTGCGGCAAGCGCGTTGAGGCTCTGCTGCGCGGCATCGCTCTGCGCCCAGCTCGCGGCATGCGCACCGATCGTGCCGTCGGTCGGAGTCAGCGCGAGCGGATTGGCGGACGCCCCGACCGTCACTGTGGGCGCGGCGCCATTCGCGCCCGCCGCCACGCTCAGGGCCTGCGCGCCCGCCTGGTTGAGCAGGACTGATCCGCCCGCCGCAACCATCACCTGCCCGCTGCCGCCGATCGGAATGGTATTGAACTGCACGAGTGACGAAAGGGATTGCAGCGCCGCCTGTTGCTGATCCAGTAGCGTCGGGTCATTCGGGCTTTGCGTCAGATGCGTATTGATCGCAGCCAGTTGCGTGAGAAGGCTGTTCGCCTGGGTGACATCGTTGCCGAGCGAGGTCATCGAGCTTTGCTGCACCGAGGCGATCGCCCCTGCAGCACTATGAAAGGCGCCGGTCGCCACCTGCGCGTCCGATAGCACCGTCTGCCGCTGCGCCGCGCTGGTGGGGGCGCTCGCCAAGCTCCCGACATCAAGCATGAACTGATTGATGGCCGATTCGACATTGCCGTTGTTCGCCACTGCCGAGGACAAGGTGCCCGTCGATGTCTGAAGCACGCCGGCCGCAGCATTGGCGCTGGTGGCGGTTCGGAGCAAGCCCGCCACGAACCCATCCGCCGCCCTACTCACCGATGACTGGACGCCATCACCGGCCGGGCTGCCGCCGCTGACGATGGGTGTGGTGACCACTTGCTCGGCGGCATATCCCGCGGTCGTCTGGTTGGCGATGTTCTGAGAGACGGTCGCAATGCCTTGCTCGAAGGCCTGCGTGCCGCTCGCAGCAATGTCGATCGCGCCTGTCAAGCCACTCATGGGCATCCTTTCGTACTGCTCGGCCTGCTCTATTCGTCAGGCAACAGCATTTCTTTCCAATGCCTCGACGAATACCGCGCCGCTGCGCCCTCACCTCACGGCGACGGGCTGGGCTCAGGCTGCATCGCCGCGCCATCGCTCGCCGACAACATGCTCATGATGCTGCCCATCATCGGCGAGCGCGCGATGCTCAGGATCTTCGCCGCGTAGCTGCTATCCGTTGCATAGCCCCCGCTCTGCAGGGCATTCGCGAAGCCTTCGACGGAACCTTGCCCGACGACGCCCGGGAAGTTCGATCTGATCAGGGAGACGTAATCCTCGAGGCTCGCACCGGCGGAGGTATAATCCCTGAAAGAATCCACCGTGGGCACGAGCTGGCCCATGATCATCTCATGGGTCGAACGGAAGGACGAAGCCTCGCCGCCCGCAGACTTGATGCCAAAGTAGTTGTTTCCAGGAGCGGCGGCTCCCCAGGCGCTTTCCAGCGCCGCTTGCGCGAGCAAACCCACTGGGGGAATTCCGAGCATGGACGCAGCTACCTTGATACCCGGCCACAGCCGCCGCGCGAAGCCAAGTGCATCGCTGCTGGCCCCCGCATTCGCATCGGCAGCAACAAACTCCATCTGATCCAGGCTGCTGACACTTGCAGATGCTGGTGCTGAGGCTGGCGCTGGCGCTCGGGGCGGCGCGGCTGCGGCAGGCCCGCCCCTCCCCGAGCCTGCGGCGGCTTGGCGCTCGATCGCGGAGACCAGCGTGCTGCCATATTTGCCGAAGTCGTTCTGAGCGATGTTCCACAGAAACATACTGCGAAAGGCGCTCTGCCCAGACCCTCGCGTCTCTGAACTCATACTGGTCGCCGAGAGGTCGGACAGCACATCGTACCACAGCGTGCCCACCAGCCGCTTCGCCTGCTGGGCGAGCGGCCCGTTCTGAGCCGCCTGCTCAACGCCGCGCGACGCGGTGCCCGCGGAGGCTGGTCCCGCCAGCTTCATCAGAGCACCTTCACCTTGCCGTTGATTGCCCCTGCAACCTTCAGTGCTTGAATGATGGCGATCAAATCCGCAGGTGTAGCCCCCACGGCGTTCAGAGCCTGCGCCACTTCCGCAAGCGTCGCCCGCCGCGGCAGATAGACCACACTTGCCTTACCCTGGCTTGCACGGACGATGGAATTCTGCACCGCCTGGGTCGTACCCTGGCTGAAGGGGGCAGGCTGGCTCACCGAATTCTGCGTCTGGATGCTCACCGTCAAATCGCCATGAGAGACGACGGCCGGCCCAAGCTCGATACCGGCATTCATCACGATCGTGCCGCTCTGCGCATCAACCACGATAGTCGGCTCTTCGTTGTTCGGTTGAATGCTGAGCGCCAGCACC
This sequence comes from Acidisoma sp. C75, assembly GCF_054665095.1. NCBI lineage: Bacteria > Pseudomonadati > Pseudomonadota > Alphaproteobacteria > Acetobacterales > Acidocellaceae > Acidisoma > Acidisoma sp. C75. Next base: position 120,513 of record NZ_BAAFHD010000006.1, on the reverse strand, counting down.
TTGGCGATGAAGCCTACATCGGTCGTATCTGAATTGCGCAGATCGACCTCGCCTGGCGAGGTCGGCACTGCTGTGCCATAGCCGAAACTGCGATTGATCACGTCGGCAATCTTGGCTGACATCTGATAGTCTGGCGCATTGAGCATCAGCTGGGTCATACCGTTCTGACCGTAGCTCGCGGGAATGCCGACGGACATGATGGCGCCTCCGGGCACGGAGCCCACGGTCGGCACATTCGTCGTTGTGCTGCTGCCATTCGCGCTGGCCGCGAAGCCGCTCACCAGCAGCGGCCCCTGGGCCTGGGCATAGACCTCGCCATTGCCACCGCGGAGTGGCGTCGGGAGCAAGACGCCGCCGGCCAGCGAAGCCGCGTTTCCGACGGCAGAGACGATCACATTGACGTGCTGGCCCGCCGCTGTGAACGGAGGTACTTCGGCGGTGACCATGACCGAGGCGACATCATTCGGCTGCATGAAGTTCACATTGGTCAAGGTGATGCCCATGTTGCGCAGCATGTTCAGGATCGTCTGCTGCGTATAGGGCACCTGCGTTGTCTGATCGCCTGATCCAGCGAGCCCGACGACGAGGCCATAGCCATAGAGCTGGTTCGCTGGCGATCCCGCGACCGAGACCAGAGTCCCGATCGTCGTGATCGGCGCGGCATCAGCTGCCGGCGGCACTCCCAGGATCCAGGCCAGAAAGCCGAGGATCAGAACGGCCAGAATTTGTCGAGCACTTGTTGTAATAGCGGCACCTGATGAGAATCGTTGACCGGACCATTGCCCACGTATTGAACGTTCATGCCGGCAACATTGTTGGAACTGATCGTCGCATTCGCCGTGATGTCTTGCGGACTCGCATAGCCCGTTACTACGATAGCCGTGACATTTCCGTTTACATTGACGTTGGTTCGTCCTTCGAGGGCCAGAATGCCATTTGGATCGACATGCGTGACGACGGCCTCGATCGATCCACTGATCGTATTCGAGGCTGCCTCCGATCCACTTCCCGCGTATTGATTGCTCGATGAGGTGGTGATCGTCGGTGAAAACGGCGTGCCGTTGAGACTACCAAAGTTGAGTGGAACGCCGAAAAAGCTCGTGACGGAATTGGCGACGGATCCTGAGCGCTTCAACGCCGTCGCATCATTGTTGGAGGCAGAGGTGCTGGTGACGATGTCGATCGCCACCAAGTCCCCGGGCCGCCAGTCTCGCTTCGGCTCATATATCGAACCAGAACTTGTGACCGGAAAAACCGAGCCGTTTTCGGCGAGAGGCGCCCGCGCCGCCGCTATGGGAAATTCGGTCGCGGGCACCAGAGCGCGGTCGCTTGGCGCGTTGGTGGCACAACCCACCAGCCCGCATGCCAGCACCATGGCTAGACCCGCGGCCGCTCGCCCTCGCGGCAGATCGCACTGCATCAGGCGCCCTGGGCTGCTTGCGCGAGATAGTTCAGCTGATTGTCGATCGCGCCCACCACCTGGGTTCCCAACTGATACGAGCGCTCCGCGGAAATCATGCTGACCATCGACTGCACGACATCCACATTTGATGATTCGAGATAATCCTGGTTGATCGAGCCAAGCCCGTTCGACTGCGGTGCGCCTGCAACTGCTGCCCCGCTCGAGGTCGTGCTAGCAAGAAGGTTATTGCCCAGTGGCTGTAAGCCTTGCGGATTAACGAAGCTCGCGAGCTGTAGCTGCCCGATCTGCCGCGCATTCTGCGAGCCCGGCAGCGTTACCGAGACGGTTCCGTCCGTCCCGATCGTAACGCTCGTCGCATTGGCGGGCACGGTGACGTTCGGCAGAACCTGATAGCCGCTGGAGGTCACCAGCTGGCCCGTCTGATTGAGCTGAAAACTGCCATCACGCGTATAGGCGGTCTGCCCGTTCGGCAAGATGATCTGAAAATAGCCACTGCCATTGATCGCAACGTTAAGCGGATTGCCGGTATTCGTCAGCGCGCCCTGGGTGAGCAGAGTCGTCACCGCCGCGGCCTTGACGCCGGTGCCGAGTTCAAGCCCAGAAGGATAGATGGTCTGACCGGTGGATTGCGCACCAGGCTGAATCCCGTTCTGGTAGAGGAGCGTCTGAAATGTCGGGATCTCCGCCTTGAAACCCGTAGTGTTCACGTTGGAGAGGTTGTCGGCGATCGTATCCATCATGGTTTGGCTCGCCTGGAGCCCCGTCGCCATCGTATCGAGCGCGTGGTTCATCGACTTATCCCTGCGCAAGAACGGCGTTGAGCGAGGTGCTCGCCACCGACTGCGTCTTCAAGAGCTGTGTTTGAATCTGGTAGGATCGGCTGGCGCTGATCAGTTGGACCATGCCCTGCACCGAATCCACATTGCTGCCGTTCAGGTAGCCCTGCGATAGTGAGCCGCTGGTCGAGGGCTGGATCTGATTGGCGTTCGCCGGCACATAAAGCGAATTGCCGATGCTCGTCAACGCGGAAGCGGGAGTGGCGGCCAGCCCGATCTGCCCAAAATTCTGCGACTGTCCAGGCTGTGACACCGAAATGCCGGATAGCGTGCCATCTGAGCCGATGGTCAGGCTAGAAAGCTGCGGCAGGCTGATCGGCGCACCGGAGACGCTGAGGACCGGATTGCCGCTGCTATCAGCCAGGATCCCGTTCGGCAGGATCTGTAAGGCGCCATTTCGCGTCAAGGCAAGGCCGGTCGGACCCTGCACCTGCAGCCAGGCATCTCCGTTCAACCCGACATCGAGGAGATTCCCCGTATGCTTGAGCGCACCCGCGGTGGTATTCGGGCCCGGGGAAAGCGCCACCACATCGGCGCCGGGCGGCGCACTCGCGCCACCGAAAGGCGCCGCCTCCGTCATCACCTGCACCGCCTGATAGCCGGTCGTCTGAGTATTCGCGAGGTTAGCCGACAGCGCCTCCATCTGGGCGTCAATCGACTGCAGCCCCGTCATCGACGTGTAGAAGGCGCTGGTACTCATGGATTAGATCTGCGCCAGCTTGGTGAAGTTCTGCTGCTCCGCCTGCAACTCGCTGGCATTCGCCTGGTAGGCCTGCTGAAACTGGATAAGCTGCACCAGCGAGTTAGAGGTTGAGACGTTCGATTGTTCGAGATTGCCCGCAAGCAGAGTGCCCGCCTGAGCAACGCCCGGCAGATTGATGGTAGCGGTACCCGAGGTATTGGTGGCTGCATAAAAATTGCCGCTGATATTCTGCAGGCCCTGCGGATTGATGAAGTTCGCGATCGCCACCGTGCCGACCGATTTCGTCTGCCCGTTGCTGTATTTCGCCTCGATCGAGCCATCGGAGGCAATCGAGGTGCCGGTGTAACTGCCGGGAGCATAGCCGTTGTTACTGGTGCCGGCGATGGCGAAGCTCTGCGCGCCGAGCGTGGTGCCGGTAAAATTCATAGCAACCGAGGATGCCGCCGAGCCATTCCCCCAATTGACATTGAGGTTGGCCGGGCTCCCTGACGTCAACACGCCGCTCGAGTTGAAGGCGAGTGTCGTCAGCAGGCTCGGGGCAGAGACGGTGGTACCGCCCGACGTCACCGGCTGCGAATAGACGTTCCAGGTCGGCGTGCCACCCGCTGTCGTCGGCGCTTCCTGCTGGAAATAGAGGTTAACCGTATTGGCGTTGCCGAGAGAATCATAGGCCACCACCGAGGTTTGCTCATTGTAGGTGGTGGCGTCCCCCGGCACCGGCGTCACCGGCGCCGCGAACTGGCTATCGCCAGAGTTGAGATTGACCGCGAGGCCGATCTTGGAACTCGCCGTCGCCGGAAGGGAGGCAGTGTTGACGGTGAGCGGCGTGATCCCGCCGGCCAGGCCGCCGCTCGCGCTCGTCGCATAACCCAGGACCTGCTGCCCGCTTGCGGTTACCAACTGTCCGGTGGAGCTCAGCTGGAAGGCACCATCACGAGTATACTGCGTCGCCCCGCCATTGTTGACCAGGAAATAGCCGCTGCCACTGATTGCCGCATCGAGTGGATTTCCGGTCGCGTAGGTCGCCCCTGCCGAGGCATTCGTGTCGATCCCGCCAGGCTGCACGCCGTCGCCCGGCACGCCGGTCTCGCCACTCGGATAAACATTGTTGAACAGCGCCAGTTGGCTCTTGAACCCGGCGGTATCCGCGTTGGCAAGGTTGTTGGAGACGACATCGAGGGCCGTCTGTGCCGCCTGCAGACCCGTTGCGGCCGTATTCACGCTCATGACGACTTAGCTCCCAAGGACCGATTGAATGGAGGAGATGGAGACGGGCGTCGCCGAGCCGAGAACGTTGACCGTTTGATCGGTCCCCCCTGCATTGACGCCGACGACGGTATCAACCGAATAGGGCGTGACCGATGGCGGCGCCCCGGAGGCGGATTTGGCGGAGACGGAATAGGTGTAGCTCGTTCCTGGCGTGCCGCCGGACCAGGAGAAGGTGTTCTGTCCGGCTGGCAACTGGCCGAGGGACAACGTGCCGGCAACCGTTCCGTTCGGCGCCGCAATCGTCACCGAGGCAGCGCTGGCCGCGGCCGAAAGGTTGAAAGCGCCGGTCGCCACACCCGACGCATTCGGGGTCAGCGTATTGCCATTGAGTGCAATCTGCTTGCCCACCAAACCAGCCGCCTGGGTCAGCTGGGACGCCGCCTGGCTCGTCTGCATGGAGCTCAGCGTTGCGTTGATCTGATTGACGCCGGTGACGGTCGATATCTGCGCGAATTCCGAAGCCAGCTGCGTCGGATCCGAAGGCGACGTCGGTGATTGATATTGCAGCTGCGCTGTCAACAGTTGGAGGAAATCCGACTGCGTGAGGCCGGTGGCGGAACCGGCGCCCGCCTTGTTCGAGCCGGTCGCGGTTGTCGATCCGGCGGCGAGGGCCGAATTCGCGGAAGGCGTGTTCGATTGAACGGCGAGATTCGTCATTATGTCACCTGAAATCCGCTGAGCATCTGCTGATCGACATGCATGGATTCCTGCAGAACGGCGACCGACGCCGCGTAGCTGCTGGACGTGTTGATGAGGTCAACCATCTGACCGACGCGTGAGACGTTGGAGCCGGAGACGTAGCCGTTAGCGTCGGCATAGGGGCTGCCGGGATCGTAGGTCCGGCTGATCGGCGCATTGCTTTGCACCGTCCCGAGATAGCGGACGCCAAGCGCGGAAGAATCCGCCCCGCTGCCGGTTGCATCCGAACCGATCATACCGCTGTCGGCGGCAGCACCGCTGGTGACCGGCGCCGCCTCAAAGACCACTTCCTGCGCACGATAGGGTGTGGTTCCTGGTGCTGCGATGGAATCCGCATTGGCAAGATTGGAGGCGATTGCGTTCAGCCTCTGGTCCTGGGCAAACAGGGCCGAGCCGACGATCGAAAATATCTGCGCCACGCTCAGATCCCTCCAGGGTTCGGCCGCAGGGCCGTTATGAGATTGGCCGTGTCTTGATGGAGAAAGATAGAGGCGCCCATCATCTGCTGGCCGTTCTGCAACGCCTCCAGGCGCTCCTTGTCGAGCGAGACGTCGTTTCCATCCAACGTCACCGGATCGCCCGCTCGGTAGAGTGCGGCATTGCTCGCGCCCATATCCGGCGCGCCCGAAAGCTCCGATTGCAGAGCGGCCGAGAAATCCACGTCCCGCGCCTTGAAGCCAGGCGTGTCGGCATTGGCGATGTTATTTGCGATCAGCGAGGCACGACGATCCCCGACATCCAGCACCGAACCGTAGTAATCTGTGAAGCTCGCCTGCATCTCCACCCCTGACGCTCTGCTATCCACACTGCGCGACACGCGCTTCGTCACTTAGGCGCCTGCGACAGCCGCTCCGACCATGCCGTTGCGAGGCAGCCGCGCTACCTCCTCATGCATATGGGATATTGCTTAACGGAAAGTAGAAATCATGCAGATTCATGGACGCGATCGACGTGATCTCGTGAGAATAGTTTACACGGAGACCCCAGCTCCCATGCGAATGATTGGGCTTTCATGGTTTACCATTTCTTAGGGCGCGAGCGCTAGAACGTTACGGCAACGATGCACCATTGGATTGACGCACGGCATCCTCCTCTTTTTCGTACTTTTGCCACACACTCTATCGCCACTACAGCGGATATAGTTCATGCTTTCTAGCGGCTTTCCCATCGCTCCTTCGGTCGCGGCCGCCATCGCCGCCGGCCCCGACCCTACAGCCGCTACGTCGCAGCCAGACGGCAGTTTTCTCGGAATGGTCGATTCTGCCTTGCGCAACGTCAGTTCGACGCAGAACGCAGCCGCGGTCGCTGAGTCCGGGTTTTCGGCCGGTGCCCCGGGCGCGAGCCTCGGCCAGGCCTTGGTTGCCAGCGATCGGGCGGAGATCGCTTGGAACGCCACGGTTTCTGTCAGAAATGAGGTCGTCGCTGCTTATCAGTCCGTCATGAATATGACGTTCTGATGTTTTCGCCGCGCCAGTCTTTGGATGCCGTCCGCTCTTTTGCGGCTCGCGCACCCGCCATCGCCTGGATTGCCGCAGGCACCATCGGCGTTGCACTCGCGGCCGCCATGTATCTTGAGATGAGCGGACCGCGCTATGTCCCGCTCTTCGACGGCCTGACGCCGGCGCAGGGTGGACAGGTCATCGCCGGTCTCCAGAAGCTCGGGATTCCCTACCAGCTCTCTGCCGCTGGCAATCTTATCCAGGTGCCTGCCGATCAGCTCGCGCTCGCCCGCCTTCAGCTCGGAGCGCAACAGCTGCCGGCGAGCGACACCCGGTCCGCTTGGAGCAAGCTGGAAAGCGCTCCGCTGACCACATCGGACCTGGCGCAGAGCGCGATGGCGACGCAGGCGCTGGAAGCTTCGCTCGAGCAGTCGATCGAGGCGCTGAATGGGGTGCGTTCGGCGCAGGTCTTCATCGCCCTGCCGAAGGAGACGCCGTTTCTTGCCGACCAGCCGAAGCCCACGGCCTCGGTGATGATCGACGCGACGGGTGGCGCCGAAGCCTCTCTCGGCCCCACCATCGCGCATCTGGTGGCAGGCGCGGTGCCGGGGCTCGCGCCCGATCAGATCAACGTATCGACCACCTCGGGCACGCAGCTCTTTCCGGCGGATGAGAGCCACTCGACCATCACGAGCCAGATGCAGACGATTTCCCGCATCGAGGATGCCGCCGCTGCCCGGCTCTCGAACCTTCTGACGCCGATCATTGGCCGCGATCATTTCCGCATCGCGGTGGCCGCGAATGTCGATTTCACGCGCATGCAGACGCATGAGACGCTGTTCGGGCCGAAGCAGATGCTGAATACCGAGGAACAGCACACGTTGCGGCAGATCGGCTCCGAGACCGCAGCGCTCGGGATTCCAGGCGCACTGTCAAACGCGCCGCCCGCCGCGACCACGGCGAACCCCGCGCCGATCCCTCCGCCCGCCAATGCCAATCAGGCGGCGCCCGCCAATGGCCAAACGCCGGCGGCCGCCAATGCCGCATCGGCGGGTGCCAATTCCTCCACGCAAGCCGCTTCCTCCAGCCAAAGCACGACGGCGCCGCCGCAGCCGGTCAGGAGCAGCGAAAGCAGTACGCGTAGTTACCTGACTGACCGGCAGGAGAGCGATATCACGCCCCCGGCCTGGCAGATCAAGGCGATCTCGACCTCCGTGGTGCTTGACAAAACCGCGCTGAAAGCCGTGTCACCGGCTCAGATACAGAAATTGATCGCCGCCGCCTTTTCACTGCCCAATGTCTCGGTGACCGTGACCACCGCTCCCTTCCTGCCGGTTTCGACGCTTGCCCGGCCGTTCCAGTTGCAGAATGCGATCGGTCCGGTCTCGCAGGCGATCCTTGAAGTGGTCGCTGCGCTGGCACTGTTGTTCGGTCTCGCTCTGCCGCTTGGCCGCCGCATCGGCGCGGTCACGCCGGCGCAGCCGATGCTCGCGATGCCGAAGCTGGTTGAAGAAGCAAAGACTTCTCCGCCGCCCGAGGCAGATATTCACCTCGCACTTGCCAGCGCCCCGCGGGCGACATATCTCGCATTGCGCGAGGAGGTGGTGAAGAACGTGCCTTCCGTGGCCAAACTCCTGCAAAGTTGGACCGAGGATAATGAGTAACCTGAGCCCGCCGCGTGATCTCAGCGGCGCCGAACGCGCGGCGGTGGTCTTGCGCGAACTCGGCGAGCCGCTGGCCGTCGATATCCTGAGGCACATGGACGAGGGGGCGATCACCAAGATCTCCCTCGCCATGGCGGGCCTTCCCAAGATCGATCTGCCCATCCGCAGCGAGATCATGCGCAGTTTCGCGCAGGATTTCGGCATGGCCGAGATGGGAGAGGACGGGATGCAGTTCATCACCAGCGTTCTGACGACGGCCCTGGGCGAGACTCAGGCCCGTTCAATCCTCGAACAGCTTTCCTTCAGCGATCGCGAGTCACCCTTCCGCAAGATCGACCCACAGACACTCGCCATTCAGATGAGCAACGAGCGGCCGCAGACGATCGCGCTTCTGCTTGCGCAGATCCCGCATGAGACTGGCTCGGCGATGCTGACCTATCTGCCCGAGCAGCTCGCGGCTGACGCTCTTTATCGCTACACGCTACTCGACACCGTGTCGCCTGGCGCCGTCAAGGAGCTGAAAGAGATGCTGAACGACATCATCGCCAGCAATGCGATGGGGCCGGCGCGGCATGTGGCCAACCTCGGCGGCCCGCGGGAGGCGGCGGATATCCTCAATCTCCTCCAGACCGGGCTTTCCGAGCGGCTGATGGGAGCGATCGCCGAGCGCGATACCGAGACAGCCGAGAAGATCCGAGCCAACCTCTTCACCTTCCTAGATCTCGTGAAGCTCAACGATCGCTCGATTCAGATCCTGATGCGCGAGATCTCAAGCGATCGGCTGGCAATGGCGTTGCGCGCGGTCGACGAAACGGTCCGCGATCGGTTTTTCACCAACATGTCCGGCCGCATGGCGGAGGTGCTCAAGGAAGAGCTGGCTAACGGGCCGCCGATGCGGCGCTCCGATGCTTTGGCGGCTCAGGCCGAGATCGTCAGCGCTGCGCTCAAGCTCGCGAATGAAGGGCGCATCGTCATCAACGCATCGGAAGATCTGGTCTGATGAATATTCTTCCCCGCCTCGTTCCGGTGCAGATATCCCCAGGCGACAGCGTGACTGCCGCCGCGGCGCACCCGGCCAACAGCGCCACTTGGGAAGAGGCGGTCGCTCAGAGCACGGCGGCCTCTTCAGCGCCCGCGCTGCGGCAGGGGCCGGCGCCGGCCCCTGTCACGCCCTCCGCGTCGAACGGCAGCGGCTCGGCGATTGCTTCGGCGGCGCCGCAGCCGAAGGGCCAAGCATCTCCAGCGCGAGCCACGCGGGCCGATGGAGCTTCATCAAGCTCGCTCGCCAGCCTCGTCGCCGACCTGCCCAACTATCACGCCGCGTTGCCTTCCCCTGCTCAGCTGCCGCCGACCCAGGACCAGGGCGCGCCTTCAGGCCACATGACCGCCGCAAGTCTCGGCACGCGCACGGGGGGGCGATCCGGTACGTCCCCGTCTGCTCGCGGGGTCGCCTTGGGGCAAGAGCCCGGAGCCCAAGCGAGCCGCAGCGGCGAAGCAACGAAGCCCGGGCTGGCGGCTCCGGTCAAGCATCATGATGGCCAGGTGGGGAGCGGGGCCACGGTGGCTCTCGCTAACCCGATGGCGATGGTCGTCGCGCCCGCTCAGCTTGCAGACCAGGTGCCACCTCCGCCCTCGCTCGCGGCCGCCATCGGCGATGGGTCAGAAGGCCAGGGCGGACGAGGAACGCGCCCAGGCCCCCTTGGTACAATCGGGCCACAGCAAGGGACGACCGTCGAGCGGCAAGGCTCAGCCGGCCCAGGCGCCTCCAGTGCGCCTCCTGCCACGGCCGTCGCCGCCATCGCGCAGGGCGGAGCGCTCCCGACCGGAGCCCCCGCGACGATCGCACTGGCAACCGGGGAAGCGGCAGCCGGGCAAACCGCTCCGAACGCACCAACACCGCGCCCGTCGGCGAGCGACAAGCTTGCCGCAAGCGCGCAAGGGGCTGTTGCAGGAGGGGTGACATCCGCCACCCTCCCAACCGCTCCCTCACAGGCCGCCGCTCCGGCGGGCCCACTGACGGGCGGCGCGCATGCGGCAACCAAGCCCGCTTCGGCTGCCCTCGGCACCCCGGTTGCAGCAGGCGTCGCGGCCGCAGCGCAGAGCGCAGCCGGTGGGCAAGCCGCGACGATGCCGGGAAGCTCTTCCACCCGCTCTCCTTCGGCGCCGCTGCCCCCGGCACGCGCTTCCGGCGCACAGCCCGCTGAGCCGAGCGCGGGCTCGACCGCATCGCCATCCCAGCCGCCAATCGCGGGGCTGAGCCAGGCGACGCCGGAGGTGACCGCCATCCGCGCGGTTGCGGCCTCGTCAGCGGCGCGCAACCTTCGCCCTACGCAAGATCAGACCGGCTCTTCGGTGACGCCAATCGGCGGGGCCGGCGTCCCGACCGCACCCGTGACGAGCGCAGCAGCGCCAAGCGGGGCCGCCGGCACTACAAGCCCTGTTGCGACAAGCACGCCGACGCTGCCGCCCGAAACGGTCACCAGCCTCGCCGCCTCCGTCGTGGCGCTCTCCCGCGGGGGGCGGCAGAGCGCGGAGTTGCGGCTTGACCCGGCAAGCTTGGGCGCGGTCTCGGTGCATCTCGCCATGATGCCGGGAAACGCGGTCAGCGTGACCTTCTCGGCGGCCGTACCGCAGACCGCCCAACTGCTCCACAACACGCTGGGCGACCTGTCACAGGCGATGGCCTCGGCGGGGCTCGGCCTCGCTCAGGCGCAGGTCGGTGGCGGACCGGCGGGCGGCTTCGGCGGCGGTAGCCAGAGCAACACGGGCGGCGGCCAGCAGGCCTTCCGCGCCTCTCCGCCGGCCGCGCCGAACAACGAGGCCGCCACCACCCCGCTCAGCGCCTCCGGCGCTCGGGCGATCGCATGACCTTCGACGCTCGACAACGCAGGAGCGCCTGGTAGATGTCCCCCACTCCCGAAAATCCGAATGCCGACCGGGTAGAGCTTGAGCCGCTCGAAGCGCAGGCGGAAGATAGTGCCGCGATCACCAGCCAGGCTCTCGTCGATCGCATTCCGATCGTCATAACGGTCGAACTCGGGCAGACGACGGTCTCGGTCAAGGAGCTGAAGAACCTGCGCAAAGGCCAGATCGTTGGTCTTGACAAGGCAATCGGCGATACGCTCGACATTTTTGCCAATGGGCAGAAGCTGGCCTCGGGCGAAGTCGTCGCGATTGGCCAGGAGCGATACGGCATCCGCGTCGTCTCCCTCGTCGAGGAAGGGGATCAGTCGGGCGAGCTGTTCCCATGAGCCGTGAGGGAATCACGGTCAACGCGTGGCTCGCCTTCATCCAGTTCTGCGGCCCGGCGCTGCTGCTCATGCTGGTGCTCGGCATTGCCATCAGCGTCCTGCAGACGGCAACGCAGCTGCGTGATTCCTCGTTTCCCTTCATCGTCAAGGCCGTGAGCCTCGGCATCCTCGTGAGCTTCGCAGGGAGTTTCATGTTGAGCGGCGTCGAGCACTACGCGGACCGACTGTTGCTCGCGATACCGGAGATTATCCATGGCTGAGGCGCTTCCGGCACGGCCTGCGCTGCGTCTTTCGGCAGGCGAGCTTGCTGGCCCGATCGTCATCCTGCTCGTGCTGACGATGCTCGTCGTACCGCTGCCGCCCGTCGCGATTTCGTTTCTCTTCGCGCTCAACATCTCCGCCGGCCTCGTCATTCTCGGCGCCAGCCTCTACATCGCTTCACCGGCGGAATTCTCGGCCTTCCCCTCGGTATTGCTGGCCACCACGCTGATGCGCCTCGCCCTCAACGTAGCGACCGCCCGGGCCATCCTCCTCCATGGCGCCACCGGCCCCGGTGCCGCGGGGCGGGTGATCGAGGCCTTCGGCCAATTCGTGGTCGGCGGCAACTACGTCGTCGGCGGCATCGTCTTCTTCATCCTCATCATCATCAATTTCGTCGTCATAACCCGAGGTGCCAGCCGCGTCGCCGAAGTCAGCGCCCGCTTCATGCTCGACAGTCTGCCTGGGCGCCAACTCGCGATTGATGCCGAGATCAACGCCGGCATGCTGACCCCACAAGCGGCAGAGAAGAAGCGCGATCTCCTCCGGCGAGAAGCGGATTTCTTCGGTGCCATGGACGGCGCATCGAAATTCGTTCGTGGGGATGTGGTGGCCGCCATGATCATCCTGGCGGTGAACATGATCGGCGGCTTGATCATCGGCACCGCGCAGGCCGGCTTGCCGCTCGCCGATGCGGCGCGGACCTATACGCTCCTGACGGTGGGAGACGGGCTCGCGGCGCAAATCCCCTCCCTCACCATCTCGATCGCCGCGGGTCTCGTCGTTACCCGGGTGAGTTCGAGCGAGGATCTCGGCCAGCAGATCCGGGCGCAGATCGGGCAGTATCCGCAAGCCCTGGCGATCGGCGCCGCCATCATGGCGGCGATCGGGATCATGCCAGGCATGGCGCACCTTCCCTTCCTCGGCATCGCCGCCGCTCTCGGCTTCGCCGCCTGGCGTCTCAGTCGTGCGACGCCGATGAACGAGAACGCGCATCTGCAGCCGAATGCGCCGGGGGCCCCGGGCGAGCTTAAGGTGGATACGGTAAGCGATGTCACCGGGGTCGATCCTGTCGGCATGAGCATCGGCTATGCGCTCACCTCGCTGATCGCGCCAGGTGAGGGGAAGTTGCTCAATCGCCTCACCGCCGTCCGCCAGCGCTACGGGCGCAGCATGGGCTTCCTGGTGCCGCCGGTGCATATCCGCGACAGCAGCGACCTGCCGCCGCACGGCTACCGCTTCTCGCTGCGCGGCGCGACCGTGGGCCATGGCGAGGCTTGGCCCGAGCAGTGGCTTGCGATCGAGAGCGCTCTGGTATCCGAGCGGATCACCGAAGGGCGGATCACCCGCGATCCCGCCTTCGGGCACCCGGCAGTCTGGATCGCGCCGAACCTCATCCCGCTCGCCGAGGAACGGGGCTATACGGTCGTTGATGCGCCAAGCGCGGTCGCGACCCATTTTGCCGAGATCCTCAAGCGCTACGGTGCCGAACTGCTCGGCCGCCCGCAGGTGGAAGGGCTGATCTCGCGCCTGGCCGAAACCCAGCCACGCCTTGCGGACGATATGCGCACCAATATGCCGATCGGGCTGATCCGGCAGGTTCTGCAGTCGCTCCTTTTGGAAGAGGTCCCGATCCGCGATTTCGAGCGGATCGCGGAAGCGCTGGTCGATGCGTCGAGCGTTCAGAACAAGGATGCGGAGGCATTGCTCGCCGCGGTGCGCATCCGTCTTGGCCGCTTCCTCGTCACGCCGTTTTTGGGCGCGGACCTTGTTCTGCGCGCCGCGGTGCTCGAGCATGGGCTCGAAGAGCTGGTCCTCAAAAGTCTGCGCGCCTCGCGGGATTCCGGTCTCGGGCAAGAGGTCGAGGCGGAGACAGCGGATTATCTGCGTCAAGCCGCCAGAAGCGCAGTACGCCAAGCCAATGAGGCGCGCCGCAAGCCCGTTATCGTCATCCAGGGCGGCCTGCGCCGCACGGTGGCGCGGGTGGTCTCGTCGATCGTCCCGGTGATATCGATCGAGGAAATCCCGGAGACCACGCAGATCCAGATCGTGGCGACCGTCGGCCCCGGGTCCGCTCATGGCTGAGATCCCACTCCCGGACCTGACGGATGCGACGCTCCGGGATCTTTACGGAAACTGGATCAAGCGCATGGCCCTGTTGGTGAAGAACCGCATGCCCTGGGCCGATCTCGATGAACTGCTGCAACTCGGTGCAGTCGGGATGCTTGAAGCGTTGCAACGGTACGATAGTTCGCGGGGCATCGAATTCCAAGCCTTCTGCGCCCGGCGGATCAAGGGCGCCATGATCGACGGCCTCCGCAAAGAAGGTGCCACCCATCGCGGGCAGACGGTCTTTGACGAAGAAGTGGTGGATGCCGCCGCGCTGATGAACGGCGACGCACCAGAAGATCCGCTGGCGCAACTCAGCCGTGCGGAAGACAAAAAGTTAATCAGTGAAGCGCTACTACTGCTACCGGCACTCGAATATCGCGTTTTGGCGCTACACTTTTACGAGGATATGAACAATCGTGAGATCGCGGCGATCCTCAATATCAGTGAAGGCTATGCCTCGCGCATCCGCAAGCGTGCCTTGCAGGCGGTCGCCCTTCATCTCGCGACTGCCGACAAGGGGATGATCCTACCATGTCCGTAATCATCGGCGTCGCGATCTCGATCGGCTTCGTCCTCCTGGCCGTCATTCTCGATGGGGACAACCCGAAAGAACTCATTGGCGTCTCCGCCGCGATGATCGTCCTCGGCGGCAGTTGCGGCGCGGTCATCACGCAGTTTGGCCTGGGCCGGTTGCCGCTGGCCCTCAAATCCGTCATCGCGCTCGTTAAGCCGAAACGGCGGGATATCGCCGCCTTCATCACCAATGTCGCCGATTGGTCCAACCTCGCGCGCGCGCAAGGCGCCCTGGCACTGGAAACCGTGCTCGAAGCCGAAAAAGACCCGTTCCAGAAGAAGGGTCTGCAAATGATTATCGACAATGTCAGTCAGGAAGATCTTCAGTCCGTCTTTACCATTTTGTCTGATAACGAATACCGGCAGGATCTGCGCGGCGCCGAGTTCTGGGAGGCTGCCGGAGGCTATGCGCCGACGATCGGCGTCCTCGGCGCGGTGCTCGGCCTCATTCACGTCATGACGCGGCTCGCTCACCCGAGCGAGCTTGGCTCCGGTATCGCCACCGCCTTCATTGCTACCGTCTATGGTGTGGGCTTCGCCAATATGGTGTTCCTCCCGCTCGGCGCGCGCATCGCAAGCGTCGCCCAGGCGCAGAAGGACGAGCGCCATATCGTCATCCGCGGCTTCATGCTGCTGTCGGAGGGCAAGTCCGGCACGCTGATCCGGCAGAACCTGCACAGCTTCTTGACCGACAGTGGCAAGAAACCCTCCCGCAAGGAAAATAAGCGCGATGGCGCTTTGAATGAGGCGGCGGAGCAGGCAGCATGAGCGACCAGCCCCTGCCTGACCACAAGAAGCCGAACCACGAACGATGGGTCATCAGCTACGCCGACTTCATGACCTTGCTCTTCGCGCTCTTCGTCGTCCTCTTCGCCTCTTCCACACGAGACCGGGTGAAGATGCAGCAAGAAGCACAAGGAATGATCGCAGCCTTTCATGGCATCACCCCCTCCTTGCTTCGCGAGATCGGCCGCAATTCCGGCGTGTTGAACCACCAGCCCTCGCCCATCGCCAAGCCAGTCGAAAACCCGGCGCAGATGACGCCGCGTAACCTGGCGCGGCCAAAGGATGTCGCCCCCGTCCACCCGGCGGTGAACCAGAAACCGCAGCCGCGGGTGACGATCCCGGTCGTGCGGCCGGCGGTGGAGCCGGTGCCCACCCACAAGCCCCAGCTCAGCCCGCCCCTCTCTCAGCAGATCGCGGCCGAGATGGCGGCGCTCGCAAAGCTGCGCGAGCAACTGGACAAGCTCTTGCATCCGCTGACCGTCAAAAATGCCGTCACCATCCAGGCGACGCCTCTGTCTCTCTCGATCAACCTCAACGCCGCCATCCTCTTCGACTCTGGAAAGGCGACGCTTCTTCCAGCCGCCCAAGCCTTGCTGACTAAAGTGGCGGAAAGCCTCAAGGCCCTGCCACCCCAGTTCACGATCGATCTTCAAGGCTATACCGACAATCAGCCGATCGCGACCGCGCAATTCCCATCCAACTGGTCGCTCTCCGCGGAGCGCGCTGTCAGCGTCGTCGCCCTGTTCGCCGCACAGCACATCGATGGAAGGCGGCTCTCAGCGCAGGGCTTCGGCAAATACGCGCCGATCGCAGACAATGCCACGGCCGAGGGGCGTGCCAAGAACCGCCGGGTGGTGATCGTCATCCGGGCGCCCGAAGTCAAATCTCCTGGAGGTGGATCATGACAAAGAAGCAGTCTTCGAACGAGAAGCCGAAAAGCATGCGCCGCGGCCTGGTGATCCTATCGATCGCCATCCTCTGGGCCGCCGCGAATCAGCCGGTAACGCTCAGCGTGACGTCGCTGATCGTCTGGGTGCTCGGCATCGTGACGGTCGGGCTGCTCGCCCGGGCAGCCTTCGCCGTCTGCGAACCGCTGCTCAAGCTTGGCATGGCGAGCTTCCTGCGCCTGCTGCAGCGCCCGCCGCAGACGGCCCGGAGCAAGATGTGAGTTTCCTCGTTGTTCAGCGTCCGACCGAATTAGAGGAGAGCGCCGAAGCAGGGGCTATCACGCTGCAACCGGCCGAACTTGAGCGTCTGATTCAAGAACGTACCGAGCGGGCTGTGGCCGAGCTGCGGGCAGTTGTCGAGGCTGAGGCCGAGGCGCGGGGGGCAGCGACGGCCGAGCGGGAGGCGACGCGGCTGCGTCTCGCGCAGGAGACGCAGATGGAGCAGGCCATGCGCACGATCGGCGCAATCCAGGCAGAGCTCGCCGCCCCCCTCGCCCAGAAGGAGCGTGCCCTGGCCGATCTCGTGGTCGATCTCGGCTTTCGCCTCGCGCGCCATTTGCTGCTGCAAGAGGTTTCGCTGAGCCAGGCCAGCGTTCAGGCGGTCGTCGAGCGCGTGCTCCAGCAGGCGGTGCATGAGCGCACGCATGAGCAGAGCATCGTGGTGCATGCCCACCCGTCCGACGAGGCGGCGCTCGCCCATCTCTGCCAGGCCGATCGCATTACGCTGCTCGCGGATGAGGCGGTGCAGCGCGGTGGGGCGCGCATCGAACTGGTGACGACGGATGGCGACCCCATCAACAAGGTCGAGTGGGATGCCGAAATCGGCAGCCGCCTTGAGGAACTGCGGCAGGCGCTCTCAGGTGCTGCCGCCGAGCCCTCCGCGGAGGGCGCTGGCTCGGGCCGACACGGCCAGGCCGCGGCGGCCGGCGAGCTCGCCGCCTGATGCTCGATCTGGCCCGGCTCGCAAGCCTGGTGGAGGAGCGCGCGGCACGCGCCTGCGCACATGATCCGATCTTGCGGTTCGGCCGGATCGTCCGCTCCGAAGGCGAAGTGCTGCATGCCAGCGGCATACGCGCCCCTATCGGCTCGCGCTGCATCATCGATGCAGAGGATGGCGCGCCGCGTGCGGCAGAGGTGGTGGGCTTCGGCGCCGGCGTGCTGCTCGTCATGCCCGAGCAGGGGATGCGGGGCATCACACGCGGCGCGCGGGTGCATGTGCAGAGCCAAGCGCCCTCCCCTCTCGTCGGCGAGGCCTTGCTCGGCCGCGTGCTGGATGCGCGGGGCACGCCGCTCGATGGCGGGCTGCCACCACTCGTCGATGTGCCCTGGCCGCTTTTCGGCGTCCCCATCAATCCGATGCAACGGGCGCGGATCGCCGAGGTCTTCGATGTCGGGGTTTCCGCGGTGAACGCGCTCGCGACCTTCGGCCGCGGCATGCGCGTCGGCCTTTTCGCGGGAAGCGGGGTCGGCAAGACGACGCTCCTCGGCATGATGGCGCAGCATGCCGCAGCGGAAGTGGTGGTGGTCGGGCTGATCGGCGAGCGTGGCCGCGAGATCCGCGAGTTCATCGAGGATCACCTCGGCAGCGCGCGGGAGCGCAGCGTCATCATCGCCTCAGCCGCAGACGATACCGCGATCGGCCGGGTACATGGCGCCTACCGCGCCGCCGCCATCGCCGAATACTGGCGCGCGCGCGGCCGACAGGTGCTGTTACTGGTCGATTCCCTGACCCGCCTCGCCATGGCGCTGCGCGACATCGGCCTTGCAACCGGCGAGCCGCCGGCGACCAAGGGCTACCCTCCCTCGGTCTTCGGGGCGCTGGCCGCCTATGTCGAACGCGCCGGCAACGGGGCGGATGGGCAGGGCTCGATCACCGCCATCTACACGGTGCTGGTGGAAGGTGACGATCATGTCGGCGATCCGGTCGCCGACACCGCGCGCTCCGTGCTGGACGGGCACATCGTGCTCTCCCGCGCCCTGTCGGAAGCCGCGATCTACCCACCGATTGACGTCTCCGCCTCGCTCTCCCGGCCGATGCCCGGGCTGGTGGCGCCCGGTCATTACCGTCTCGCCGCCCGCTTCCGGACACTCTGGGCGAGGCGGCAGGAGAAGCAGGACATCATCGATCTCGGGGCCTATGCGCCGGGGCGGGATCCGATCCTCGATGAGGCGATCCGCCGCGCGCCGCTGATGGAACGCGTCATTCGCCAGGATCCGGGCGAGGCGGTCAACCTTTTGCAAAGCCTCGGGCTGCTAGAATTGGCGCTCGCGGAGATGGCATCATGAAGAGCAAGACCCTCGATCGGCTGGATCTTATCAGAGCCTCGCAGGAGATGCGCCTGCTGGAGCAACTGGCGCATCAGAACAACCAGCTTCAGCAGCTTGCGCACCAACGGGAGGTTCTTGCCGCCTATCAGGAGAAGCTGGCGGAAGGCTGGCGCGCCGGCAGCACGAGCGATGCCGCCACGCTGCGCCGCGCTGCCTCCTTCTCCGCGGCCTCCCGCCAGGCCGGAGAGCAGATCAGCCAGATGCAAGCGGATATCGCCGAGCGTGTACTTGGGATGCAGGAAAATCTTGCTCAGTCCAAGGCCTATGAGCGCAAGCTCGCCGAGGCGCGGGATGCTGCGCTGCGACTTGAAGAGCGGCGCCAGCAAGCCCGCCGCGAGCGGCAAGAGGCGCCGAGCCGGCGCCGGGAAAATGCCTGAGATCGCGCCGGCCGTCCTCGCCGGCCGAGATCCGGCGGCCACCTGCCCCTTTTGCGAATGGATGGACTGAAGTCAGATGAGCGCATCCCTTTTCACGAATGTCGCGGCCAATATCAGCCTCCAGGAAGCGCAGATCAACACGCTGGAGCAGCAGATCGGCACCGGCTACGCCGTGCAGTCCGCGAGCCAGAACCCGA
The DNA here is from genome assembly GCF_054665095.1 of Acidisoma sp. C75. NCBI lineage: Bacteria > Pseudomonadati > Pseudomonadota > Alphaproteobacteria > Acetobacterales > Acidocellaceae > Acidisoma > Acidisoma sp. C75. Next base: position 101,651 of record NZ_BAAFHD010000006.1, on the reverse strand, counting down.
GCGCCTATGAAACCGCGACGGTCGCGCAGGACCAGATCGCCTCGCTCTCCACCGATAACGCCACGCAGGCAACGCTCCACTCGAAGCTCGGCAGCATCAGCAGCACCTATTCTTCCGTTTCCACCCTTTACAACTCGATCCAGTCGGTTCTGGAACAAGCGCTGAACGGCACCACGAGCGCACAGGATATGCAGACCCTGGCGAAGCAGGTGAGTTCCACGGGCCAGCAATTGCTGGGCCTGGCCAATAGCACGGCGCCGGACGGGACATACCTGTTTGGCGGCTCGCGCAACACGATCCTGCCCTTTCAGGCGAATGCCAGTGGCACCATTGTCTATATGGGTGATTCAGGCCAAAGCTCCGCCAGCATCACGCCCGATACCACCGCCCTGACCGTCGCCGATGGCAGTGCCTTCACCAATACGCTGGCCGGCAATGGCTACAGCACGATCACGGCGAGCGCGACGAATACCGGCACCGCCGCGGTCGCGGCCACAGGCATCGCCCAAGGGAGTGCCGCTGTCGCCTTCCAGGCCGGCAGCAGCGCGATCACGCTGAGCTTCGCCTCGGGCGCGAGCGGCCTGACCTATACCGCGAGCCAGAACGGCGCCACCCTCTCGACCGGATCCGTAACCACGGGCATGACGTTGCAACTGGCGGGGCAGGATTTCCAGATCAACGGAAGCCCGGCTGCGGGTGATAGCTTCACCATCAGCCCGAGCCGCCCGCAGACCGCCTTCGATCTGCTTTCGCAGATCTCCTCGACCCTGTCGAACGTGGTCGATACCCCCGCCTCCAAGGCACAGACCGCCCAGGCCCTTACCGGCGATCTAGCGACGCTCGCCCAGTATCAGCAGTCCCTGCTGACCGCGCAGGCGCAGAACGGTGTCACCCTGCAGGCGATCTCCAATGCCGGCACAAGCAACAGCAACCAGCAGACCGCGCTGCAATCAGCGGCGCAGAGTGCGGTCGCGGTCGATATGCCGAAGGCTATCACGCAATTGAACCAGACGGTGACGGCCATGCAGGCTGCCGAGAAGGCTTTCAGCTCCGTGCAGAGCCTCAGCCTCTTCCAATACATCTAAGGATCCCCCCATTGTCGGACGCGGTTTTTGTTGTCGGCTATTATCGGAGCGGCACCTCGGCGCTTTCGGGGATGCTGCAAGCCCTCGGCGTCGCCATGCATAACGATGCCGCGCCGAACGAACACAATCCGCGCGGCTTCTTCGAAATTCCCGAGCTGATCGAATTCGATGTCGAGCTGTTCGATCGTCTGGGCCGACAGTGGACGGATCTGCGGCCGCTTGACGACGGGTGGGATCGCCGCGCCGATATGGCAGCCTATCACGCGCGCGTCGGCGAGATTTTGCGCCGCCGCTTCGGGCAGGAAAGTCTCTGGGGCCTGAAGCACCCGCACATCTGCCGCCTGCTGCCGATCTACGAGCGCGCGGCCTCCGAGGCGGGCCATAAGCTCCACGTTATCCATATCGGGCGCGATCCATGGACGGTGGCGGCAAGCCAGGCGCACAAGAACGGCCTGTCGCGCGCTCATGCGCTGCTGCTCTGGGCATCCTATCTGGTGACGGCAGAGCGGAATGCACGCCATCTGCCGCGCAGCTGGCTGACCTATACCGAGCTGCTCAAGACCCCCACCCCCACCCTGCGCCGGGTGGAGCAGGATCTCGGCCTTTCGCTGATCAATCGCCGCCCGCAGGGCCTCCGCGAAGCGAATGCCTTCATCACCGCCCAGCTCGACCGCAGCCGAGCCCTTCCGCGCGATGGCTTGCTGCCCCCGCTCGAACGGCTGGTGGACGACATCTGGCAGGCCGTTCAGGATCGGGAAAGCGGCGCCGACGCCTGGGAGGGCTTCGCGCAGCGCACCAACGAACTGGTCGGCTTCGTCTCCGAACTCTCTGCCAGCCGCGGCTCCGTCATGCCCTGGCAAGCCCAAGCCCCGGCCGTCTCCACCCCGCAGATGGCGGAGACCCAGGCCGATGGCCTGCGCCCGGGCGAGCGGCTCGATGCCGGCGCCAAGGCAAGGCTGCTTGCCCGCCTGGAGAAGGCCGGCCCGCTGCCGCGGCTTTCCGTCTTTATCGCAGCGCCCCCACATCGGGCGCATGCGGTGGCGGAAACCCTCCAAGCCTTGCAGGCGCAATGGCACCGGCCGGACCACATCCAGGTTCTGTCCACCGATGAGCTGAACCTCCCCGATATCCCCGTGCTGCGGGTATCGGAGGAGCCTGGACGGCTGACCGAGGCGCTCTGCGATCTGCTGAACGCCCAGGCGGGGCAGAGCGATTACGTGGCCATCCTCAATGCCGGCGATCTGGTTGCCCCGGATGCCTGCCTCCGCCTTGCCTTGGAAGCGGGATCTGGCAAGCCGGACATGCTCTATACGGATGAGGTGGTGCAGCGCGATGGGGGCGCTTGGGTACGGCACAAGCCGGCCTGGGAGGCGACGCGCCTGCGGCAATCGCCCTTCGTCGGGGATTGGGTATGGTACGGCACCGCGGCGCTTGCCCGCATCGGCGGCTTCGATCCGCTCTCGGCCGGTGCCGAGGAATATGACGTGCAGCTGCGCCTTGCCGAGATTGATGCTCGCGTCGTGCGGGTGCCGGAAGCGGTCTTCACCCGCAGCCAGTTCAGCCGGCGGGACAATATCCCCTCCACCGTCTTCACCGCCCGCGCGGCGACCGCGATCGCGACCCATCTCGCACGAGGCGGCATGCCGGCCGAGGTTAAGCCGCGCGATCTGCAGGGCCTCTACCGCCATGAGCGGTCGCTCGAGGATCCCGGAACCACCCTTCTCCTACTCTGCGACGGCGCCGAGATCAGCGATATCGACCAGTGGCTGCGCCAAATCCTTTCGAATTCGGTGCTGACCGGCCCGATCATCCTGGCGGGCGCCGAGCTTGCCCCGCAGACCGCGACCTATCTTACCCAGATCATCGACAATAGCGCGGCTTTGGAGGGGAAGGTTCTGGCGGTTCCGCCCGTCGCCGACGCGCCGCTCGGCGACGTGCTGCGCCAGGCGATCGGCATGGTCAGCACGGCGCATCTGGCCCTGCTCGACGCCCGCGCCATCGCGGTCAATCCGGATTGGCAGGCGGGGCTCCGCTCCCGCTTCGCGGATCCGCGCGTCGCGGTGGTCGCCGCACGCGCCCTCACGCCGCTGCCGGGTGACGCGAGCCGCCTCGTCGTGCAAGGGCCGATCATCATCGGGGCCGAGGCCCGCCTTGGTGCTGGCCACCTTGCGGATGATCCGGGCCCCGGCGGATGGCTGGCGGTGGATCAGGAAGCGAGCGCGCTCGCGCCCCCCGCCCTGCTGGCGCGCACCGCGGCGCTCGCGGCCTGCAGCCTCTCACCGCTCTCTGGGGATGCGTTCTGGATCGATCTCGGCGCGCAGCTGCGGGCGGCGGGTCTTGCATTGGTCTGGACGCCCGATGTTTCCTTCGCCATCCGCGCCGGCACGGTGCGGCCAGATTTCGCGGGGCAGTTCCGCCAGGGCAGCTTGGCTGCGCGCGACCTGTCCTGGGAAGATCCCTTCCACCATCCGGCTCTCTCACTGCGCGGCGACCCGCTGGCCCCCGAGCAATGCCCGGGCCTCGTGCGCGCCGCGCCGTACGATGCCAACAGCCTGCTGCTGACCGGACCGATCGAATCGGCCCATCCCGCGCTCAATGCGGCGCGCGCGCTGCGCGCCACCGGGGCGGTGGAAGCCTCCTGGGCGCCGGGCGCGGCGCTGCCGGCCGAGATCGGGCGACGGGCTGCGGCGCGCTGGATCAGGATCGACCCGCAGGGGCCCGCGCTGCGCCATGCTCCGCCGCACGATGTGCTGCTCTCGCGGCCGCCCGCCGCGGGGGATAAGGAATGGCTGAAGGAAGCCGGGCAGCTCTACGCTACCTCACCCGGGCTTGCCGGGCTGATGCGCAAGCTCCTGCCGCCGCATCGTCAGGTCGCCCTCTGGCGGCCCGCGCTCTCGCGCCCGATCTGGGAAAGCTTCACTGCCGGCACCGGCATCAACAGCCGCCCCCGCATCCTGTGGGTCGACGAGGGGGTCGCGCCAGACTGGCTGAGCGAACTGATCAACCAGACGATGGCCGATGTTCTCTGGGTTATCGTCGAGAGGCCGGAATCCTCCTATGCAGGCTCCGTCACCCGGATCAGACGGCCGGACTCGGAACAGGGCTGGGCGCACGAACTCGCCAATGTCGCGCCCCATCTCTTCATCCGCCCAGTGAACCAGGATGCCGATGCGGTGCTGGACCAGTATCAGACGCTTCTGGCCGCGGCTGCCGGCTGCCGACTGATGGTGGATGACAGGCTCGATACACCGGCGGAACTCGGTGCCCTGCGCCTCGCCAATCGCTTCGCCGCCTGGCATCGGGCGATCACCCAGGCGGTCGGCGATCTGCAGGAGACCATCGCCCTGGGCCAGCAGGCACGCGCCGCCTGCCTCGCCCTGCCAGCCGCTGAGGAGGCGCTGCCACCCTGGGCCGAAATCGCGGCCGGTTCCGCAGGGTCCGGCCTGCAAGCGGCGGAATGAGGCTGGCGCGTCATCGGCAGGGGCGCAAGGCGACCATCATGCTCGCCTTCGCCGCGCTGCTGCCGCTGGCTGGCATCGGCACGGCCCGCGCTGCATCCGAAGACGCCAAGACCGTGACGAAGGCGGTCCAAAGCGCCGTCAATGCCATCGCGCCGCCGCATGCCGTGATCACTCTGGGGCCGGTGACGGGGGCACAGTATATGAAGCCGTGCCAGCGGCCTCTCGCCGTTACCATCAGCGGCACGCAGCCCTATCTCCAGGCGGCCGTGCTCTGCACCGAGCCGCGATGGACGCTCTATGTCAGCGCCGAGGTGGAAGCGAAGATCGCGGTGGTCGTCGCCGCGCAGACCATCCCCGCCGGCCAGCCGATCCGGGCGGAGGATGTGAAGCTCACGGAAGAGCCGATGTCATCCTTCGCCGGCCGGCAGGTTTTCTATCATACGGACGATGTTCTGGGCGATGTCGCCGATCTGACGCTGCCGGCCGGAACCCTGATCGTCGGCACCTCGGTGCAGCGCCCCATCTTGGTGCGGCCGGGGCAGATCATCATGGTCGATGTGCGGAATGCCGGTATCGATGTCACCCTCGATGCGCGGGCGGACGAAACCGGCCGGCTGGGCGATATGATCGCCGTTACCAACCTCTCCAGCGGCAAGACCTTCCAGGCGACGGTCACGCCCTCCGGCGCGCTCGTCGACCTCCAACCCTGACGGCGAATTTCTGGAAAACTCTCCCGCCTCGCTCCGAATGAATGGGCACGGCAACCGGAACGAAGGAGCGCAGGATGTCCGCCATCGGCTCAATTCTCACCAACCAGGGCGCGCTCAACGCCCTTAACTCGATCACCAATACCTCGAACCTCAACAACTCGCTGGAACAGCAGCTGTCGAGCGGGCTTTCCATCAACTCCCCGGCCGACAATCCGGCTGGCTACATCACCGCCCAAGGCTTCACCTCGCAGCTGAACGGCCTGACCCAGGCGACCTCCAACGCCAACCAGGGTATCAGCCTGCTCCAGACCGCCCAGGGCGCGCTGCAGCAGCAGATCGGCGTGGTGCAGAAGCTGAACTCGATCGCCGTCCAGGCGGCGAACGGCACGCAAAGCTCCTCCGACCGTGGCGCGCTGCAATCCGTTGTCAGCCAGCTCACGACGCAGATCACCAATACGGCGAACCAGACGCAGTTCAACGGCGTCAACCTGCTCGACGGCACCTTCACCAATGTGCAGTTCCAGGTCGGCACGCTGAGCGGCCAGGTGCAGAGCCTCTCCATCACCAGCACCAGCGCCAACAAGATCGGCCTCAACGAGTCTTCCGCCAGCGCCGCGGCCACCGGCCTCTATGGCACGGGCAACACCGGCGTTCTCACCTCCTCCGCGGCCGGCAAGGCTTTCACCGCTGGCAACGTCAGCTTCACGGGCGCCAATGGCCAAACCGCGAAGGTCGCCGTGACCGCCGGTGAGGCGGCCTCTGGCATCGCCACCGCGGTCAATGCCCTGTCTTCCACCACGGGTATCTCGGCCAAGGCCGTCAATAGCGTGAACGTGACGGCTGGTCAGGTTGCCGCTGGCAGCGGCTTCGCGTTCAAGATCCAGGGTAGCGGCAGCGCGCAGACCATCAAGGCGGCGACCCTCTCCGGCCTCGCCGCGCAAATCAACGCGCAGACCGGCACCACCGGCATCTCGGCGACCATCAACAAGAGCACCGGCTCGGCCGCCGGCTCTCTGACGCTGAGCCAGGCGAACGGCAAGAACATCAACATCACCGGGCTGACCGCCGGCTCCCTCACCGTCACCAACGGCTCTGCCACCGCCTCCAATGCCAAGGTCAAGGGCGCGCAGACCCTCAAGTCCGGCGGCACCGCGAGCGGCGTCATCCAGGGCCAGGTGCAGTTCCAGTCGAGCGGATCCTTCAGCCTCAGCAACGGTGCTGCGGTTGGGCTCAGCTCCAACTCGAAGCTGCATTCGCTCTCCTCGATCAACGTGACGACCTCTTCGGGCGCCAACCAGGCGATCGATATCGTGAAGTTCGCGCTGCAGGGCCTCAACCAGCAGGGCGGCGTTCTCGGTGCCGCGCAGCAGCGCCTGAGCGCGACGATCAACAACCTCAACACCAGCTCGCAGAACGTGACGAGCGCGCTCGGTGTCGTGCAGGATGCGAATATCCCGCAGGTCAGCAACCAGCTGACGCAGGCGCAGATCCAGGCCCAGGCGGGCGTGGCCGCGCTCAAGAGCTCGACGACGCTGCAGCAGTCCTTCCTCTCGCTGCTGCCGTAACCAGCCTAGCCGGCCGGGCCGCAGGCCCGGCCGGCCGCCTTCTTCCATTATGCAGGTAGGCCCATGAGCACGGTGAGTTCCCTCAGCTCGGCAACGATCCAGAGCCAGATCAGCACATTCGAATCGCGCCTCCAGGCGCCGATCACGCAGATCCAGTCTCAGATCGCCACGGAAAAGGCGGATATTTCCGCCTGGGGCGCCATCAAGGGCAGTATCTCCACCCTCTCGACATCGCTGAACGGGCTCAGCAATCTCAGCACCTTGGCTTCGCGCTCGGCGACCTCCACCAGCAGCAGCATCGCGACGGCGACCGCCACCAATGCCGCCGTGCCCGGCACCTATGCGCTAGGGCATGTCTCGCTCGCCCACTCGCAATCGATCTATTCCGGCATCAAGACCAGCGCCTCCACCTCGCTCGCATCGAGCGCCGGTTCGCTCACCATCGTCCAGAACGGCAAGACCGAGACGGTTGCCGTCGGCGCCGGCAGCCTCACGCTGAACGGCGTGGCTGCCGCTATCAACAAGGCTGGTGGTGGAGTCGCCGCTTCGGTGGTTTCGACGAGCGGCGGCGCCCGCCTCGTATTGCAAAGCAGCGCCACGGGAAGCTCGCAAGCCTTTTCCGTCACCGGTAAGGGCGGGCTTTCGACGTTCAATTACAGCCCTACTGGATCAAACACCGGCTCCTGGACGACGGCGCAGGCAGCGCGGAACGCGACACTGACGGTGAACGGCGTTCCCATTTCCAACGCCACCAACACCCTTTCGAACGCCTTGACCGGCGTGTCTTTGAGCCTCGCGGGCTCGGGCAGCACCTCCATCCGCGTTTCCAAATCCTCGGGCGCGCTGACCTCCGCCCTGTCCTCGTTGGCGACCTCGCTGAGCGGCGCGATTTCAAGCATCGCGACCCAGACGAAATACGTCGCGCCGAGCAGTTCGACATCGAGCTCGACCTCAAGCTCCACGGCGAAATCCGGGCCGCTCATCGGTGATTTTACTGCGACCAATCTTTCCTATCAGCTCGCCAACGCCATCTCGGGCGCAGCGGCAAGCGGCGTTACATCCAATACGATCGGGTTGACGATCAGCAGCGCGGGCAACGTCTCCTTCGATGCCTCCACCTTCAGCACCGCTTATGCCAGCAACCCGACCGGCGTGCAGACCCTGCTCAACAACATCTACAGCAGCCTGAAGTCGGTCACCACCGGTGCGCTCGGGAGCAGCAACAAGACAGGCGGCACGGCAAGCAGCGGTTCGATCACCTCGGAAACCAATGCGTTGAACGCACAAGTCACCTCCTTCAATGCAGAGATCGCTCAGATCTCGTCTCAGAACACCGATGCTTTGAACAACCTTATCAGCCAATATACTCAGGCCGAGACGAGCGCCAGTTCCGCCTCGATCAGCCAGTCCTATCTGAATATCTTCCTCTCGAACACGTCATCCTCGGGTTGATCTCATGAGCATTGTGACAGCCTATCGTTCTTCGATGTTCGACGGTGCGGCCGATGTGGATTGGCTGCGCTCCGGCTGGCGGGCGCTTCGGCTCTATGGGCACAAAGCCAAGACCGCGATCGAGGAAGACGATCTGCTCCTGAAGGCGGAGATGATCAGCCGCGCGGATAAGCTCCTCACCGTGATGACCGGGATCGTCGATATGAGCCCGGGTTCGCTGCTTGGCCAATCTCTCTCACGCATATACAATGCCCTGCGGCTCGCGCTGCTGGAGGCGAACATCACCAACCAAAGCAACCCGCTCGATGATTTCGACGCGGCCTTGCGCACGCTCGATTCGGAGTTTTCGAAACTCTCAGGCGCGGGGGCGCATCCGTCATGACGAGCCCGATTTCCTCCTACCGCGCTGATCAACCGAGCACTCTCGGCGTTTCGAGCAGCGCGCCGGCCGCCGGGCAGACGAGCGGTTCCGCGCAAAAGACGGCGCCGGCTGCTGCTGGCAGCGATACCGCGACGATCACGCCGCTCGCGCAGCTTTCCGCATTCTTGCTGACGGGTGCGCGCAATGCTCCCGGCGTCGATACGGCTGCGGTTTCACGGCTGCAAAGCGCCATTCAGGGCGGCAGCTACAACCCGCCGGCGGAGCAGGTGGCCGGTGCTATTCAGATGAGTGCTCTTGAACTGCCGAAGGGTTGAGAAGGCTGTGGCACCCAATTTCGATCACCAAGCGACGGCCGAGCATCCCGAAACCGGGCTCGCGCCTCTCTTCGCCGAGGCGCTGGACCTGCTTGACAAGGCCGAGCAGCGCATCACCCATCTCTCGAATACCTTGTTGACCGGACAGCCCCGGCTGATCACCGAAGAAACAGTGCGTTTCGAAGAAGAGCTGAACCGGGTCGATCGTCTCCTGCTGGCCTGCCATCATGCGGTTCGCCAGCTGGGTTACCCCGCCTTGCAAGATGCGGCTTGCGCCTTTCAAGCAGAAGATCGCGGCCTGGAAGGCGAGATGCTGGGCCGGCTGATCAAGCAGCTCAATCGGGTCGTGGCGCTTTGCGCCGCCGGCGCCAAGCGCGCCTCGCAGCTGGATCGAGATCTCAACCGCGCTATTGGCCAGCTTCGCGACGCTGGCATGGCGACCGGCCCTCGCCTTATCGCCTCAGCCTGACCGCCCGGCTAACCGCCGGGCGCGTCATTCGCGCTTTATGCCCGCGTGGATCTACGCGACCCAGGTCCGCACCTCGCTATAAAGCTCAATCATCCGGAGCGCGTAGCGGCCCGACCCGATCGAGACGATCTCCCCTTCCCCAAACGGGCGTCCTTCGACAAGAACGGAAAAGCTGGCATCGGCGTTCTTATCCAGGGTTATCAACTGGCCGACCTTGAGTGATTCGAGCTCGCCGACCGTCATCGAAACTTCACCAAGACGCACGGTCACATCCAGCAGAACGCGATCTAGGGCGCCCGTCTCTTCCTCTGTCGCGGCGCCGGCAGCCTCCACCGCCTTCGGGACAAAGAAGGGAAACTTCGGCTTCTCCAAGGGCCGCTGCGCGCGTGCGAGAAAAATCTCGCTACGCGTCACCACGGTCGGGCGGCAGCACACGAGCCCATCCTTCTGGCCGTAATCCGCGCTCAGAATATCGAGCCCCAACACATGTCCGGTTGCCTGGTTGGTCAGCCAGATCGGAATGAGCTTACCCTGCTCCAGTCGGCGGATGAGACCGAGCGGCAGTTGCAGGCGGGCAATGTCGAAGATTATCTCGCAATTCGTCCCGTTGGTAAGGTTGCCGACGCTAGTGCTCCATCGGTTGTCCACCAGCGCCGGCCCGATCAGCCAGGTTTGCGCGCTGATCCGCGCCTCGAAGGGCTCGAAAGCGGAATAGGGAACGATGGCCCGAATCGATCCGATACCGAGCGCGGTCTCGAAGATCCCGGTCGTCGAAATCATCCAGTCCTGCTTGTCGGCGATGGCGAGCATGTTCACGGCTGTCTCGTGCTGCACGATCGACCAGTCGAGCGGCGCGAAGCTGCTGAGAACCTCCGTAAAGCCCGCGAGCGTCAGCTCGATCATCTGCTTGCCGATGCGCATCTCCATGGCGGAGAGATCGTTGCGCTGCGCGAAATCCGAACTGGTTGCCCCGAACATGGCATCGACCATCGCGCCAATGAGATCGCCCTCCACCGCAATGATGATGCGGCCATGCAGCGGCGCGAGATCTGCAATGCCCGCAAGCATGACATCGGGGAGTGCGGCCAGGGCAGAATCATGGCTGATCACACCATTGACGCAGCTGAGCAACTGCACCGGGCACCGCATGCGCTGGGAGAGAGAGAAGGCGATCTTGCGCATGATCGGATCGGACAGCCCTTCCATGAGGGTGGAGCGGAGCTGCGGCGTGAGGGAGGATGCGAGCAGATCAAGCGGCTCGACATCGGCGGAACTTTCAAGAATCGGCATGAAGCGGCTCTACCCTTGTCAAGCGAACATGTCAGTCATCTTAATCTTCACTTGCCATTAACTCCCTTTTCATTTGTGTCGTGCTCAAGACGATTGGAGACGCTTATACGATGGAAGTGATGGCTGCGTGACCCTGCGATTCTTCGTTCTCTTATTCTATCATGCTTAACAAAAGGTGCTTGCGCTGCGGCCCCGCGTCCCATTTAGAGAAGCAGGAACCCCCTGTTTACGATCTTCCTGATCGCAGGGCTGCGGTGTGATCGTGGTCACTTTTTTGCAACGCATGGGCGGCTATGGTCGCCCTGCCCTCGGCCGATATCTTCGGTCTCAACAACAGCTAGGAAGAGGCCCCAACTGATGGCGTCGATTCTAATTCTCGATGATTCGGCTGCCATGGTGATGAACCTGGCGCAGATCCTGTCCAAAGCCGGCTACGAGGTAACAACGGCGGGGAACGGCCGTGAGGGCATTACCGAACTCTCCAACGGCCTCAAGCCGGCGGTGATCCTCACCGATCTGAATATGCCGGAGATGGACGGAATTGAGTTCATCAAGGAAGCCCGCAAGGCAAGCGCCACCAAGTTCACCCCGATCATCGTGCTCAGTGGCGAATCCGACGGGCGTAAGCGAGATGAGGCACGCGCCGCGGGCGCCTCGGGCTGGCTGACCAAGCCGCCGCAGCCGAACCAGCTTCTGTATGTCGTCAAACAACTCCTGCCGGCCAAATAGGCGGACACGCATGGACCGTACCCGCCGCCTCCGCCAGATGCGGCGCGGCCTCGCTGCTGCTTCAGCCGATCATCACCACACCGGTTCTGCAACGAGCTTCATACTTCTCAGAAACCGTTAGCTTTTCTCCTGTATAAAATGAGGTCTCCGGGGTGCGCGGCTTCTCTGCTTGCTTGTTGAGCGCCGCTCCCATCTGCTTTGGTTCCAGTTCCAGAAAGGGGACGTGCCATAGATATCCTTCAGCTCCCCACGGCCCTCGATCTCAAGACCGCTGCACAACTTCATGCCGACCTGCTCTCCCGGCGTGGCCAGGCGCTCGAACTGGATGCGAGCGGGGTCGAGCGGATCGGCGGTCTCGGTCTGCAGGTTCTCCTCGCCGCACAGGCCGCCTGGACCGCCGATGGTATGGATTTGCGGCTCGGGCCGGCGTCGGAGGAGTTTAAGGCGGGCCTCGCCGGCTTTGGAGCGGCCGGCATGCTCTTCAGTAACTCAGAAGGATGAGACCATGGCTCTGACAGTGCTGACGGTGGATGATTCGCGCACAATGCGCGATATGCTGAAACATTCGCTGCTTGCGGCCGGCTTTCGCGTTGTGCAGGCTGAGGACGGCATGCACGGGCTCGAAGTCCTCAAGACCGAGACGCCCGATGTGATCGTCACCGATATCAATATGCCCCGGCTGGATGGGTTCGGCTTCATCGAAGCGGTGCGCAAGGACACCGAGGCGCGCAGCACGCCGGTCCTCGTGCTGACGACGGAAGCGGACCCGGACAAAAAATCGCGGGCGCGGGCCGCCGGCGCAACCGGTTGGATTGTCAAGCCCTTCGATCCCGTCAAGCTCGTCGATGCGATCCGTCGCGTTGCCGCCTGAGGTACCGTCATGTCCAATGATCCGATGGCCGAAATCCGCGAGGTGTTCTTCCAGGAGTGCGAAGAGCAGCTCGGAGAATTGGAAGCAGGCCTCCTTGCCATGCAAGGCGGCGATCGCAACCCGGAAACGGTAAACGCCGTATTCCGGGCGGTCCATTCGATCAAGGGTGGCGCGGGAATTTTCGCGCTCGACTCGCTTATCCGCTTCGCGCATGTGTTCGAGACGACGCTCGACGCCGTGCGCGGCGGCCGTCTGGAGCCCGACGCCTCGGTCATGGCCCTGCTTCTGCGTGCGTCGGACTCGCTGACCGACCTCGTACGCGCAGCGCGGCGGGACGAGAGTGGCTTCGACGCGACGGCGCAGGAAATCATGCAGGCTTTTGATGCCCTGTCGCAGTCGCCGACGAAAGCCGCCGCCAAGCCTGCTCCTGCTTCCCCCTCCGCATCCAGCCCTGCCGCGCGTGCGCCAGCCGCCGCGCCACCGCCGGCCGAGCCGCAGCCGAGCGCCGCCGCCCGTACCTGGATCGTGCGCATCGCGCCCAAGTCCGAGCTGTACGCCAAAGCCAACGAAACCGCCCTCTTGCTGCGCGAACTCGCTCGCCTCGGCACGACCGAGGTTGAGCTTGACGCTTCGCGCCTGCCCGATCTTTCTGAACTCGACCCCGAAAGCGCCTATCTGGCCTGGACCGTCACGCTCACCACCGATCACGAGCCGGAGGCGATCCGCAATGTCTTCGAATTCGTCGAGGGCGATTGCGATATCGAGATTTTCGAACGCCCGGATTTCGATTTCGGATTTGGCTTCCCTGAAGAGGAAGCAGCGGAAGCGCCGGAGCCGGCTGAAGTCGGGCAGCCGATGGTCGAGGACAAGGCGGGCGCGGCGCCGCGCCCGGAATCGGGCAGCACAGCGGCGGCCTCCCCAGCCGGCGGCGCTGTCGAGATGATGGCCGCCCAGGCCGAGAGCGCGGCCTCCGTCAGCCAGACGATCCGCGTGGATCTCGATCGTGTCGATCGGATGATCGATCTTGTCGGCGAGCTGGTGATCACCGAAGCAATGCTCAACCAACGCGTGCTGGAAGCCGGGCTCGCCCGCACCTCGGCGGTGGCTATGGCGCTCGAAGAGCTCGAATCGCTCACGCGCGAGATTCAGGACAGCGTGATGGCTATTCGCGCGCAGCCCGTGCGTGCGGTCTTCCAGCGCATTCCCCGCCTGGTGCGCGAGGTCGCTGCCCATACCGGCAAGCAGGTGCGGCTGTTGACGGAGGGCGAAGGCACGGAGGTTGACAAGACGGTGATCGAGCGGATCGCCGATCCTCTCACCCATATGATCCGCAATGCGATCGATCATGGCCTCGAATCGCCGGAGCTACGCGTCGCTGCCGGCAAGCCCGCAGAAGGCATCGTCCGACTGAGCGCACTGCATCGCTCCGGCCGCATTATCATCGAAGTCGCCGATGATGGGGCCGGCATTAATCGTAGCCGCGTCCGGCAGAAGGCGATCGAGAAGGGTCTCATCAGCGCCGATGCCCAGTTGAGCGATGATGAGATCGACAATCTGATCTTCCTGCCGGGCTTCTCCACCGCCAGCACAATCTCGGACATTTCCGGCCGCGGCGTCGGCATGGATGTGGTGAAACGCTCTGTGCAGGCGATGGGCGGCCGCATCTCGATCTCATCGCGTCCGGGCCTCGGCTCCACCTTCACGCTCAGCCTGCCACTGACGCTCGCCGTGCTGGATGGCATGGTGGTGCGCACCGCCGGGCAGACCTTTATCGTTCCGCTCGCCGCCGTCCTGGAAACGCTGCGTCCGTCGAAGGCGGATATCTACCCGCTCGATAACCGCATCTCTGTTCTGGCGTTGAGGGGCGGGTATGTGCCCATCGTCGATGTTGCTGATGTGCTGGAGTTCGACGTCCGCTCCACCATTCCGGAGCAGGGGGTCGCACTCCTGGTGGAAAGCGAAGGTGGCAGCCGTGCCATTCTGCTTGTCGACGAAATCCAGGGCCAACGGCAGGTCGTCATCAAGAGCATTGAAGCCAATTACCGCGCGGTCGATGGTATCGCCGCCGCCACCGTGATGGGCGATGGCCATGTGGCGCTCATCCTGGATGTGGACCGGATCGTCTCCGCCACGCGCGAGACCAGCCGCGGTGATATCAGCCGTTCGCTTCCTCAAATGGTTTGAGATAGAGCGCCATGATCAGCAAAACCGGCGGCCCCAGCATGCAAGAACTCATCGCTTTCCGCGTCGGCAAGCAGGAATTCAGCATCCATGTCACCTCGGTGCGCGAGATCCGGGGCTGGAGTTCGGCGACTGCCCTGCCCAAGGTGCCGCGCTATATCCGTGGCGTCATCAACCTGCGAGGCGCCGTTCTGCCGATCGTTGATTTTGCGGCGCGGCTCGGCCTGCCGCATACCGAACCGACCGCCCGCAACGTGATCATCGTCGTGCAGATCGAGCAGAAGCAGATCGGCCTACTGGTGGATGCCGTCTCCGACATCATCACCTTCAACGAAGCGCTGATCCAGCCGGCGCCCGATGTTTCCTCCGAGACGGTGTCGAGCTTCATTCGCGGTCTCGTACCCGTCGAAGGGCGGATGATCAGCCTCATCTCGCTCGATAGCGTGCTGCCACCCGATCTTGCCGTGGCCGCATGAAACCGGAGGCCGATCGGATCGTCGCGGATGCCGAATTCACTCTGACGGCATCGGATTTCAAAACCCTCGCAGACGTGCTGTTTTCCGAGGCTGGGATCTCCCTCAGCAGCGAGAAGGTTAATCTCGTCTATTCGCGCCTTGCCAAGCGGCTGAGGGCGCTCCGCTTGCCCGATTTCCGCGCCTATTGCCAGCTGGTGACGAGTGCGGACGGAGCGGCTGAGCGGGGCGAGATGATCGCAGCCCTCACCACTAACGTGACACGATTCTTTCGTGAGCCGCATCATTTCGACCATTTGCGCACCCAGGTACTGCCGCCTTTGATCGAGCAAGCAAAACGCGGGGCGCGGCTGCGCTTCTGGTCCGCTGCCTGTTCCAGTGGCCAGGAACCCTATTCGATGGCGATGACGATCCTCTCCGCCATGCCCGATGCGGCGCGCTACGACATCAAGATTTTGGCCACCGATATCGACCCCAATATGATCCGCCAGGGCAAAGCCGGGGTTTATCCCGTGGCGAGCCTCGATACGGTGGCGCCCGCGCTGCTCAGTCGGTTCTTTGTCCGCCAGGGCGAGGATCAGATGGAAGTCGGCCGAGACCTGCGAGCGCTCGTCTCCTTCAAGAAGCTCAATCTCAACGGCGACTGGCCTATGTCTGGCAAGTTTCAGTCGATCTTTTGTCGCAACGTCGTCATCTACTTCAATGCCGAGACGCAGGCGCGGATCTGGCAACGCTTCGTTCCCTTCCTTGATCCGGGCGGGGTTCTCTATATCGGCCATTCGGAGCGGGTCACCGGTCCGGCGGAGCAGATGTTCAAGAGCGATGGCATAACCACCTACCGGCTCCTTTCTTCCGCAGCGAGGCGGCCATGACTGTGCGTGTATTGATCGTCGATGATTCTCCGACTATGCGGAGCGTCATCGCTGCGCGTCTGCGCGCCGATCCGGCGATCGAGGTGGTCGGCCAGGCGGCCGACCCTCATGAAGCGCGCGAGGCGATCAAACGGCTCAATCCCGATGTGATCACCCTCGATATCGAAATGCCGAACATGGACGGCATCGCCTTTCTCGAAAAGATCATGCGCCTGCGGCCCACGCCGGTGATCATGGTCTCGACGCTGACCCAGCGTGGCGCCGACGTTTCGCTCCGCGCACTCGAAATCGGCGCCTTCGATTGCGTCGCCAAGCCGAGCGGCGGTTCTTTCGAGGATTTCGACCAACTGCCCGATAAGGTGAAGGCGGCCGCGATCTCCCGGCGCCGCTTCCGCCGCGCGCCGGCGCTCACCCGCCCCTCGGTCGAAGGCTTCGTCCCCGATGGCCGCCTCATCGCGATCGGCGCCTCTACCGGCGGGGTAGAAGCGCTCATCGCGGTGCTGCAGGCCTTTCCGGAGAACTGCCCGCCTACCATTATCACGCAGCATATGCCCCCAGCCTTCACCCGAAGCTTCGCCGAACGGCTCAATGGCATGTGCCGCGCGCAGGTCGCGGAGGCGAAGGATGGCGATATCCTGGGCGTTGGTCAGGTCTATCTGGCGCCGGGCGATCGGCATCTGGAACTCACCGGCCAGGGGACGATGCGGTGTCGGCTCAGCACGGAGGCCAAGGTCAACGGGCATCGGCCGTCGGCCGATGTCATGTTCGGCTCCGTCGTCCGCACTGTCGGCGATCGCGCGGTCGGCGTCATTCTCACCGGGATGGGGCGTGACGGCGCGGATGGGCTTCTCGCCATGCGGCATGCGGGCTGCGAGACGGTCGGCCAGGATGAAGCAAGTTGCGTCGTCTATGGCATGCCGCGCGTAGCGCAGGAGATTGGCGCCGTGCAGCAGCAGCTATCGCTTGACCAGATCGGTACGAGGCTCGTTCGGATGACCAATGCCAATGCACAGTCGAGACTGGTAAGGCGCGCATGATCAAGGAAACCAGCCAGCCAAACCCTCGTGAGAGCTCTAAGCCGAGCCATCGGATTCATGTGGTCCAGGGAGAGCATTGTGTAAATGACGATCCGGACACCGTGTTGACGACGATCCTCGGCTCCTGCATTGCCGCCTGCCTCTGGGATGCGGAGAAGAATCTCGGCGGGATGAACCACTTCCTGCTGCCGGGGGACGGTATCAACGCGCAGGACGTGACGGGCGGCACGCCATCCTCCCGCTACGGGGTCTATGCCATGGAACTGCTCGTCAACGCGATGCTGCGCCGTGGCGCCCGGCGGGAGCGCATGCAGGCGAAGCTGTTCGGCGGGGCGCGGATGATCCGCGGCCTGACCGATGTCGGCCACCTGAATGCGACCTTTGCGGAGCGGTTCTTGCAGAATGAGGGCATTCCGGTCGTCGGCGGCAGTCTGCGCGGCACGCAAGGGCGCCGGGTACAGTTCTGGCCGGTCGGTGGCCGCGCCCGCCAGGTGCTGATCAAGGATGATTCGGATTCGCTCTTCCGGTCCGAATATCAGAGCTTCATGACGAAGCCGCCCCGCCAGGCGGGATCGATTGAACTCTTTTAGTGGAAGCTGCACATGGATCAGTCGACTCAGCTGGTGATGATTATGGATACGATCGCAGGCGAGATCAGCGAGCTCGGTACGACCATTGATCGCTTGCAGGCAATGCTCAGCCCGGCTCTTTCCACCATCGCTGAAGATGCGGAATATGTGCGCCATGTGCAGGCCTTCGATCTTGCGTCGCAGCGCCTTAACGCTCTTGCAACATTCATGTCCTCCCTCAATACGGCCATTCCGCACCACTACGTCGTTAACTCTTCTTCCGCATTGAACGAGGTAAAACTCTCTGCCTTGGCCCGCCGCCTCACCGGGCGCGAGGAAGTTCCGCCTGACTTGTCTTCCGGCGAACTTGACCTCTTTTGAACGCTCCCTGATTCACGACGATTGATGGATGCCATCATGACGAACCTCCAACAGACGAGCGGCCGGACCGCAGCAGATCGTGGAGATCAACTGCTGTCCGTGCGGGTGGGCGCACAGGAATTCGCCATGACTATCATGGCCATTCGTGAAATCCGCGGCTGGATCGCCTCGACGCCGCTGCCCCATGCGCCGGCCTATATCAAGGGTATGATCAACCTTCGGGGCTCGGTTCTCGCCATCATCGATCTGGCCGTGCGCCTCGGGCTGCCAAGCCAGGAGCCCACCACCGCCTCCGTCGTCGTGGTCGTCGAAACCGGAGAAACAGCGGTCGGCCTGCTGGTCGATGCCGTGTCCGACATCATCACCATCACCGAGGATATGCGGCAGCTTACGCCCGAGATCGGGGACAAAGTTTCCCGCGCCTATGTCGAGAGCCTGTTCATGGTGCATGATCGGATCATCGGCATTCTCTCGCTCGACGCCGTCATTCCCAAGGATCCGATGCTCGATCTCGCGCTCGAAAGCGTCGGCGCCTGAGGCTCGGCGGCAGGCGGATCGTGCGCCTCCTGTAAGCTCGCCCCAAGGGGCCAGACGTAACCTGGCCGGCTGTTTCCCTCCGCCGAAAGCCGGCGCTACGCCGCTATCCGCGCCAGCCATTCCGCCGCTTGGCGATCGGCCCCCGAGGGTAGCGGCGCGGCCGGCGCCAGAAGCCACTGCACCACATCTCTGGTCACCAACGCGCCGGCGCGGTCGCGGTGCAGCAGGTGGTAGCCGTCAGGATAGAAGGCGAAGCGGCGGGCATCCGGGTTGGCCGCGTGTTCACGCCGCCAGCAGGCGGCCATCGCATGCGGGGGCACCAGGCGATCCTTGCCGCCGTAGAGGAACAAGGTGGGCGCCGGGCGGGCGCCAGCGGCGTGGCAGGCGGCATCCATCAGATCGGCGAGGCCGCTCAAAGCGCGAATGCTGGCCGAGGGCCGGCCAAGGCTCGGATGCTGCATGCGGCGCAGCGCCTGCTGATTGTCGGTCGGCTTGATGCCCAGCCGATCGGCCCGCAACCTCAACCACGGCACCATCCGGTTGCCCCAGCGGAGCGATAGGCGAAACAGCAGCGCCATTTCCCGCCTGCCCCAAACGGCGGGCGCGCTCAACACGAAGCCTTCCACCGGCAAACTCTGCTCGCGCGCGGCCAATACCATCAGGATGGCGGCGCCCATGCTTTCACCCGCCAGAAACAGGCGCGCGCGGGGAAACCGCGCCCGTACCGCCGCCAGCATGTGCCGTGCATCCTCGACCAGCCGTTCCGTGCCAAACCACTGCCCCCGGCCGGTCGCGGCACCAAAGCCCCGCTGATCGGGCGCGACCATGCCGATTCCGGCTTCGGCGAGGTGACGCGCCGGCGCGTCCCACCCGTCGGCACTGTCATTGATCCCGTGCAGCGCGAGCAGGACGATCTCCGGCTCTGAGGTCGGCAGCCATTCGCGATAGGGCAGCCGCGCGCCATCGGGCATGGTGAAGACGCCATCCATCAGGCGCGGCGAAAAACGCTCCACGCGGCCGCGGCGAAGTTTGCGCGCGGGCGGAACCAGTTCGGCAACGGCGGGGGAGGAGGCGGCGTGCATCGTCCGGCCTTGCTAGCACGCGCCCGCCCGCAGACAAGTGAAATTGCCATCAGATTGTCACATGACGCCATCCCAGCAGCACGTCGCCCATCAGCCCTTGTCATGAAGCTGCGATGGCGTGCCAGCGCCAAAGCCCCCAAGCTGGCGCTTCCGCCTTTCGGGTCGGGCAGCCAACCCCGGCCGCTCGGTTTGTCATGCTGGCGTCATTGACAAATCCCGGCTCGCAATGTCATCTAGACATCTAGATCAACAAGGTTGCCATGCCGCTCGCCCCCTCCCTGACGCCCCGCCAGTCCTGGATGGCCGCTCTCGCTCGCAGCGATCGGCAACTCATCCTGCGCCACCTCGCCGAAGCGCCGGATCTGCCGGAGCACACTCGCCTGCGGGGGCCGGAGATCGGCCTCGTCATGCTGCGCGGCCGCGCCGGCGGCACCGGGGGGGCGGCCTTCAACCTTGGTGAGATGACAGTCACCCGCTGCACAGTGCAGAATGCGCTCGGGCTCATCGGCCACGCCTATGTCGCCGGTCGCGATCTTGCCAAGGCCGAGCTTGCCGCCGCCCTCGATGCCGCGCTGCAGGATGCGGCCCTCGGCCCCGCCTTGCAGGAGACGGTCATCGCTCCGCTCACCACAGCCCTTTCCGAAGCGGCCGCCGCGACCCGCGCCGAGGCCGATGCCACGCGGGTCGAGTTCTTCACCCTCACCACGATGCGCTCCTGATGCTCGGCGCACCCGGCTTCTCCGATCCCGTCATGCAGGCGCAGTTCTGTTTCCGCCGCATCCTCCAGGCGATGTCCGAGCCCGGCACCATCGTCACCCTCGCGCCGGCCCTGGCGGCGCCGCCCCTGGCGCCCGCCGCTGCCTCCGCCTTGCTCACGCTCGCGGATAGCGACGTCAGCCTCTGGCTTGACGAGGCGCTGGTGCCAAGTTGGGACTGGCTTGCCTTCCATGCTGGCATGGCCCGCGCCCGCGGCCCCGAAAGCGCCCATTTCCTCTGCACCACCACCCTCCCCCGGCTTGCCAGCCTCGCCACCGGCAGCGATGCCGCGCCCGAGGAGGGAGCGACCGTCATTCTGCAGCTCCCCGCGCTGACAGGCGGGCCGCGGCGCCTGATCTACGGCCCCGGGCTCGAAGCGCCGCGCCTGATCGAGCCCTGCGGTCTGCCGGAGGATTTCGACGCGCAATGGCAGGAGAACCACGCCATGTTTCCTTGCGGCATTGATCTCTTGCTATGCGCGGGCGATGCGCTCTGCGCGCTGCCCCGCAGCCTGCGCATCGGGGCGGGCTGAGCCTTGGCCTATGTCGCGGTCAAAGGGGGCGAGAAGGCGATCGACGCCGCCCATGAATGGCTCGCGCGCAGCCGCCGTGGCGCGCCGAGCGTGCCGGAACTCGGGATCGACCAGATCGAGGCGCAGCTCGGCCGCGCGGTCGATCGG
This sequence comes from Acidisoma sp. C75, assembly GCF_054665095.1. Lineage (NCBI taxonomy): Bacteria > Pseudomonadati > Pseudomonadota > Alphaproteobacteria > Acetobacterales > Acidocellaceae > Acidisoma > Acidisoma sp. C75. Next base: position 80,756 of record NZ_BAAFHD010000006.1, on the reverse strand, counting down.
GTGATGGCGGAGGGCTCCTGCTACGATCGGGGGCTCGCCGCCCTCGCCATCAAGCAGGCGCAAGGGGATCTCATCGAGGCCGCCTTCCTGCTGCGCGCCTATCGCACCACCCTGCCGCGCTTCGCGGCCTCGCTGCCGGTGGAGACAGAGCGGATGCGCCTCCGCCGCCGCGTCTCGGCCATCTACAAAGATGTGCCGGGCGGGCAGATGCTCGGGCCGACCTACGACTATACCCACCGCCTGCTGGATTTTGCGCTTGCCGAGCCGGGCAGCCCGCCCGCGGCCGCCGAGCCGCCGCCGCGCCGCCCGCACGGTGAAGCGCTGGCTGTGGCGGCAGCGGCAGAGCCCGAAAGCGAGAGGCCAGGGCTGCCGCATGTGCTCTCCTTCCTCGAAGCCGAGGCGCTGCTCCGGCCGGAGCCGGCCGAGGCGCGCGATGCGGAGCCTGGCGATATCACCCGCGCGCCCCTGCATTTCCCGGCCGGGCGGGATCTGCGGCTGCAAACTCTCGCCCGCGGGGATGAGGGCTTCCTCCTCGCCCTCGGCTATTCCACCCAGCGTGGCTATGGCGATACCCATCCCTTCGTGGCGGAACTCCGCCTCGGCGAAATCGCGGTCGAGATCGTGCCGCCCGAACTCGGCTTCGCCATCCAGATCGGCGAGATCACCCTCACGGAATGCGAGATGGTCAATCAGTTCACCGGCTCCCAAACCGAGCCGCCGCAATTCACCCGCGGCTACGGCCTCGCCTTCGGCCATGGCGAGCGCCGCGCCATGGGCATGGCGCTCGTCGATCGCGCAATGCGCGCGGCCGAGCTTGGCGAGGATGTCAAGGCGCCGGCCGAGGATGTGGAATTCGTGCTGTCCCATTGCGACAATATCCAGGCGACCGGCTTCGTCGAGCATCTGAAGCTGCCGCATTACGTCGATTTCCAGAGCGAGCTTGAAACCATCAGGGCGATGCGGCGCCTGCATGAGGCGCCGGCGGAGCAGGCGCCGGCGGCGGAGGAAGGGCGGTGAGCGGCTATAATTTCGCCTATCTCGACGAGCAGACCAAGCGCATGATCCGCCGCGCCCTCCTCAAGGCGGTGGCGATCCCAGGGCATCAAGTGCCTTTCGGCGCGCGGGAAATGCCGCTGCCCTATGGCTGGGGCACCGGCGGCATTCAGGTGACGGCGGCCATCCTCGGCCCGCAAGACGTGCTCAAGGTGATCGACCAGGGCGCCGACGACACCACCAACGCCATTTCCATCCGCCGCTTCTTCGCCCGCACCGCCGGCATCGCGACGACGACGCATACCGCCGCCGCCAGCGTGATCCAGACGCGCCACCGCATTCCGGAGGAGCCGCTGCGCCCCGGGCAGATCATCGTCTATCAGGTGCCCTTGCCTGAGCCGCTCTCGCATCTCGAGCCGAGCCGGGCGGAAGCGCGGCAGATGCACGCCCTCGCCGATTACGGGCTCATGCACGTGCAGCTCTACGAGGATATCGCCCGCTTCGGCCATGTCGCCATCAGCTACGATTATCCGGTGATGGTGAACGGCCGCTACCTCATGGCCGCCTCGCCCATCCCAGCCTTCGATACGCCCAAGATGCACCGGATGCCGGCCTTGCAGCTTTTCGGCGCCGGGCGCGAAAAGCGCATCTACGCGGTGCCACCTTTCACCGATGTCCGGCCGCTGGATTTCGAGGATCACCCCTTCGCCCCGCGCCGTGCGCCGCATCGCTGCGCGCTCTGCGACTCGGGCGAGAGCTATCTCGATGAGGTGATCGTGGACGATCGCGGCGGCCGGCTCTTCGTCTGCTCCGATACCGATTATTGCGAGGGCCGGCGCGACGGCCGCCCCGCCACGCTCGGGGGCCGCGCGTGATGGCGCCCTCTGAACCGTTGCTCGAAGCCGAGGCGCTGTCCCTCGCCTTCGGCCGCATCCGGGCGCTCGATGGCGTCGGGCTCAGCCTTTGGCCGGGCGAGGTGCTGGCGATCGTGGGGGAGAGCGGCTCGGGGAAATCGACCCTGCTCAGGGCGCTGGCCGGCATGCTCGCGCCCGATGCGGGCCAGGTGCGCTATCGCCCGCCCGGGGGCGGCCCGGTCGATGTGCACGCCATGCCGGCGCCGCTGCTCCGCCGGCTGCACCGCTCGGATTGGGGCTTCGTGCAGCAGAACCCGCGCGATGCGCTGCGCATGGGGGTCTCGGCCGGCGGGAATGTCGGCGAAAGGCTGATGGCGCAGGGTGGCCGCCATTACGGCGATATCCGCGCCGCCGCCGCCGATTGGCTGCGCCAGGTGGAGATCGACCCTGGCCGGATCGACGATCTGCCCGGCACCTTCTCCGGCGGCATGCTGCAGCGCCTGCAGATCGCCCGCACGCTCGCGACGCATCCTCGCCTCGTCTTCATGGATGAGCCGACCGGCGGCCTCGACGTCTCGGTCCAGGCCCGGCTGCTCGATCTCATCCGCTCCCTCGTCAGCCGCCTCGGCATCGCGGTGCTGCTCGTCACCCACGATATCGCGGTCGCCCGCCTGCTCGCTGGCCGCATCGTCGTGATGCATCGCGGTGCGATCGTCGAAACCGGCCTCACCGATCAGGTGCTGGATGATCCGCAGCACCCCTATACGCAGCTTCTGGTCAGTTCGGTGCTCCAGGCATGAGCGAGATCCTGCTGCGGACGGAGGCGCTCGCCAAGTCCTTCACCCTCCACCTCCAGGGCGGGCTGCGCATGCCGGTGCTGGGGGCGGTCGATCTCGAACTGCGGGGGGGCGAATGCGTCGTCCTCTCAGGCCCTTCGGGGGCCGGCAAATCCACGCTCATGCGCAGCCTCTACGGCAATTATCGGGCCGAGACCGGGCGCATCCTGGTCCGCCACCAGGGGGTGGTGATCGACCTCGCGGCGGCGAGCCCGCGCGAGATCCTGGACGTGCGGCGCCACACGCTCGGCTATGTCAGCCAGTTCCTGCGGGTGGTGCCGCGCGTGCCGACGATCGAGATCGTGGCCGAGCCGCTGCTCGCACGCGGCGCCAGCATGGCGGAGGCGCGGCAGCGCGCGCAAGCGCTGCTGCTCCGCCTCAACCTGCCGGAGCGGCTGCATGGCCTGCCGCCTTCCACCTTCTCGGGCGGTGAGCAGCAGCGGGTGAACCTCGCCCGCGGCTTCATCGCCGGCCATCCGATCCTCCTGCTTGACGAGCCAACCGCCTCCCTCGATGCCGAGAACCGGGACGCGGTCATCGCCATCATCGGGCAGGCGAAATCGGCGGGTGCCGCGATCCTCGGCATCGTCCATGATGCGCCGACGCGCGATGCCATCGCCGATCGTCTCTTCTCCCTCCAACCACGCGCGGCGGCTGCATGAGCGAGACCATCCTTTCCAATGCCTTTATCGTGCTCGAGGAGGAGGTGCTGCACGGCACGCTCCTGCTGCGGGAGGGTCGGATCGCGGCGATCGATCCCGGCCAGGGTGTCAGCCCCGGCGCCGAGGATTGCGCCGGCGATATCCTGATGCCCGGCATCATCGACCTGCATACCGACAATCTGGAGCGGCAGGTCATGCCCCGGCCGGATGCGCGCTGGCCCTCCCGCTCCGCCTATCTCGCGCATGATGCGCAATGCGCGGCGGCCGGTGTCACCACCGTCTTCGATGCCCTCTGCGTCGGCAAGCTCAGCATCGACAGCGAAGACCGCATCCGCACCTTCGCCGATGCGGTGGGTGATCTCACCGCGCTCGCTGAGACCGCGCTGTTCAAGGCCGAGCATTTCCTCCACCTGCGCTGCGAATTGCCGGCCGAAGGCATGCTGGCGCTGGCCGAACAGGCGATCGACCATCCGCAGACACGCATGGTGAGCCTCATGGATCACACACCGGGGATCGGCCAATATGCCGATCTCGGGCGTTTCCGCGCCCGGCGGGCGGCCAATGGCCGGGAAAGCCTGGCCGAGACCGAAGCGCTGATCGCGGAGTTGCAGGAGAGCCGCGAGCGCCTGCGCGGCCCCAATCGCCGCGCGCTGCTCGGCCTCGTGCGCGGGCGCGGCATCGTGCTCGCCAGCCATGATGACGAGACGGTCGCCGAGGTCGAAGAAAACCACGCCGACGGCATCGCCATCAGCGAATTTCCGGTCCGGCTCGCCGCTGCCCGCCACGCCAAGGATCTCGGCATGGCGGTGATCGCCGGCGCGCCCAATCTGGTGCGCGGCGGCTCCCATTCCGGCAATGTCGCCGCGGCCGACCTGCTGGCGGCAGGCGCGATCGATGCCTTCGCCTCGGACTATGTGCCCTCGGCGCTGCTCGAAGCGGCCTTCGCCGCAGCAGCCCGCGGCCTGCCGCTGCCCGCCGCGATCGGCTTGGTGACGAGCGGCCCCGCGCGCCTCGCCGGGCTCGCCGATCGCGGGCGGATCCGGCCCGGGCTCCGCGCCGATCTGCTGCGCGTGCGCCGGGCGGAGGGGCTGGCCGCCCCGGTCGCCGTCTGGCGCCAGGGAAGGCGCGTCGCGTGACGAGCGGGCGCGGACGCCTCGTTCTCATCGTCGGGCCCTCCGGCTCGGGCAAGGATACGCTGATGATCGGGGCGGCGCAGGCGCTCGCGGGCGATGCCCGCTTCGCCTTCGCGCGCCGGGCCATCACCCGCCGCGCCGCCGAGGAGGATCACGAAAGCCTCAGCGAGGCTGCCTTCCGCGCCCGCCAGGCGCAGGGAGACTTCGCGCTCTCCTGGCAGGCGCACGGGCTGTCCTACGGCATTCCCCGCGCCGCTCTCGCCCCGCTCGATCGCGGCGCGCTCGTCATCGCCAATGTCTCGCGCGGCGTGGTGGCGGAAGCGGAGGCGCGGTTCGCCGTCACCGTCATTGAAATCACCGCGCCCGTCGCGCTTCGTGCCGCGCGGCTCGCCGCCCGCGGGCGCGAGGATGAGGCGGCGATCGCGGCCCGGCTTGCGCGCGGCGCTCCGGCTGCGGTGCTGCCGCCCGGGCGGCTCACCATCGTCAACGACGGCAGCGTCGCGGAAGGGGTGGCGCGGCTGCTCGCCGCCCTCCACAGCCTCGCCGCAAACGCGCCCTGCCGGCCGGATCTCGTCCCCGGCGGCTGATCGCGGCTTTCCTTTGCCGCGCGGCCGGGCGATGCTCGGGCTAGGCCCCTCCCGGCCCAGCCCCTAGCACGATGGAGCCTCATGCGGATGGACGAGACCGGAGCGGCCTGGCCGCAGGCCGAGGGGGTTTTCCGCCTCGGCGATCTTCGCCTCGCGTCCGGCGCCGTGCTGCCGGATGCGCGGCTTTCCTGGAAGACGCACGGCACCCTCTCGCCGCGCGGCGATAATGCGATCCTCTACCCCACGAGCTTCGGCGCCCAGCACAGCGGCCTCGGCTGGGCGGTAGGGCCGGAAAGCCTGTTCGATCCGGCGCGCTGGTTCGTCATCATCCCCGACACGTTCGGCAATGGCCTGTCCTCCAGCCCGTCCAACACCGCAGACTATCCCGCGCTCGTCACCACAGCGGACAATGTCCGCGCCCAGGCAAGGCTGCTCGCCGAAGAATTCGGCCTCCGGCAACTCGCCGCCGTCTATGGCTTCTCGATGGGCGCGCAGCAGGCCTATCACTGGGCGGCGATGGCACCGCTGCCCGTCGCCCGCGCGATCGTTGTCTGCGGCAGCGCGCGCACGGCGCCGCATAACCAGGTCTTCCTCGCCTCCCTGATGGCGATCCTCGAAGCCGCACCGGAATTCCGCCCGCCCGGCCGCTTCACGGCCGAGCCCGTCGCCGCCCGCCGCGCCTTCGCCCGCTGCTATGCCAGCTGGGCGATGAGCCAGGCCTGGTATCGCGCCGGGCTGCACCTTTCCTCGACCGGCGCCCGCACGCTCGACGAATTTCTAGACGCGCATTGGGAGCCGGGCTTTACCCGCACGGCGGCCGATCTCTACGCCCAGCTCCACACCTGGTATGCGAGCGATATCGCGGCTGAGGGCTTCGCGGGCGATCTCGGCCAAGCGCTCGCCAGCATCACCGCACGCGTGCTGCTGATGCCGTGCGAGACGGATCTCTACTTTCCGCCCGCCGATAACGCGGCGGAACTCGGCGCGCTGCGCGCGGGCTGCCTGCGGCCGATCCCGAGCATCTGGGGGCATGTCGCCGGGGCGCCGGCAAGCCTGCCCGCGGAACACGCTTTCCTCAAAGCCGCGGTGCGCGCCTGGCTGGAGGATGAGGGCGGCAGCCGCACGGCTTCCTGATCGCTGGCCGCTCACCCAAGCCGGCGCCAGGGCGCTCGCGCTCTGCTATCAGGCTGCGGCAGGCTTACTGGAGAGGATCACCGCCGACCATGGCTGACTTCAACACGGCGCTCCGCCGCTTCATCGGCAATACGCTCTACGAGACCTTCGAGCATCTCATCATGCTCATCCTCACCCTCGTCGTGGTCGTGCTGATCGCCTTCGCCACCTGGCATCTCGTGCTCGCGACCCTGGTGCTCATCGCCGCCGGGCAGCTCGATCCCGCCAATCCCGCGGTCTATCCGGCGATCTTCGGCATGTTCTTCACCGTGTTGATTGGCCTCGAATTCAAACGCTCCTTCCTCATCGTCACCTCAAGCCAGGCGAGCATCGTCCGCATCCGCTCGATCATCCTCATCGGCATGCTGGCGACCTTGCGGAAGTTCATCATCCTCGACCTCAAGGAGATCAACGTCGCCGAGACCATCGCCGTCGCCTCCTCGGTCCTGGCGCTCGGCATCGTCTATTGGCTGGTGCGGGATCAGGATCGGCGTACGGTGGATGAGAGCAGAGCCGCCAGCCCCCGTGCAGAGGCACCGCGCGCAGAAGCCCACCGAGAGGGCGCGCTGCGTGGGCAAGCGCCCGGCGCCGAGGGGTTGGGCGGCCCCGCCCCGCATGGCTGAGGCAGCGAAGCCCGAGGGCGGCGCACCGCCGCCAGCCCCGGCATTCGCGGCGCGGCTTGCCCTCGGCCTCGCCATCACCGCCGGCTTCGCCGATGCCTTCGGCTATCTGCGGCTCAAGGGCCTGCTGACCTCCCATGTCACCGGCAATCTCGCCTTCATGGCGGTGGGTATCGCGCGGGGCGATCCGCATATCCTGATGAAGTTCCTGGCGGTTCCCATCTTCGTGCTCTGGGTCGGGCTTGCGAGCCTTGTGATTGGCGGCCGCGGGCGCGCACCGCAGGCGGCGCTGGCGCGGGGGCTCGCGCTCGAAATCGTTTTCCTCTGCCTCGCCTCGGCCGCACTCCTGGCGATGCCCCCTGCCCGCGGACCGGACGATCTCTCGGCCGTCATCCTCGGCACGCTGATGCTCGGTGCCATGGGGACGCAGAACGCGCTGATGAGGGTCGCCCTGCCCAGCCTGCCCTCCACCACGGCGATGACGACCAATATCTCGGAGGCCACGGTCCGCTGGGTGAGCGGCTTCCTGCTGCCGGTTGCGGAGCGCGCGCCGGCTGCGGCACAGGCCCGCGCCCTCGGCATGCGCCGGGCCGCCATCACGGTCGGCGCCTTCGCCGGCGGCGCGGTGCTGGGCGCGGCCGCCGCCCTCACCTTGGGCGGCTTCGGCCTCGCCCCGCCCATCCTCCTCCTCGCCCTGCTGCGCGCCCTTGTCTCCCTGCCCGGGCCGGGGCAGGCTTCGGCCGCTTGAAGCCCGATCGGGGCGATCCCCTCCGCCCCGGCGCCGCGGGTGGCCGCCACCCCGACGGAACCAGGAAGGAAACCACCATGCTACGCTTTATCGATCCCGTGCTCTCTCCCGATCTCCTGGCAACGCTCCGCGAAATGGGCCATGGCGACGAAATCGCCATCGTCGATGCCAATTTCCCGGCCGAGACCATGGGCCAGCGGACCCTGCGCGCCGATGGCGTGCCCGCCACCGCGCTGACCGAAGCGGTGCTCAAGCTCATGCCGCTCGATGAATTCGTCGAGCAGTCGGCCTTCGTCATGCAGCAGGTGCATGACCCCGCGAACCTCGCCCCGATCGCCGTGGAGTTCGAGGCGCAGGTGAAGAAATATTCCAACGGGCGCTTCGGCGTCGAGCAGGTTGAACGCTTCGCCTTCTATGAGCGGGCGAAATCCTGCTACGCCGTGGTGCAGACGGGCGAGCGCCGCCTCTACGGCTGCATTATCCTGAAGAAGGGCGTGCTGCACCCCGAAGAAGGCTGAGCGCGCCAGGTGAGGGGCGGCGAATCGCCCCGCCGCCACCCTTTTGCCGCAATGCGGCATCCTGCGGCCCGCAGCGAAGCGTGACATGCGATTTCCGCCATGCGCCGATTTGGCCGGCTAACCCCCGGCGGCACCATGCTTTTCCCGCGCTGCCGGCGCTGCCCTCGCGCGATGTTTCGCGAAGAAGCAAAATGTTGTTAGTGAAACCGACAACCGCCTTGCGCTAGGCTCGGAGTTGCCGACCTGCCGGATACCCTCCGCCTTACGGCGGATGCGGCCCCAGGCAGCAAACTCGCCGATTGGCTGGAGAAAGCGCGCATGGATCGACCAGACGACATCTTCTCTTTACACGCCGCCCTGCGGGACCAGACGCGCGAAAGAGAGATGAGCCTGGCGGACTATCTGAGGGCCTGCCGGGAAGATCCGCTGTGCTATGCAAGCCCGGCGGAGCGGATGCTGCGCGCGATCGGCGAGCCCGAACTCGTCGATACCTCGCGCGATCCGCGGCTCGGCCGCATCTTCCTCAACCGTACCTTGCGGATCTATCCCGCCTTCTCGGATTTCCACGGCATGGAAGAGACCATCGAGCGGATCGTCGGCTTCTTCCGCCACGCCGCCCAAGGGCTCGAGGAGCGCAAGCAGGTCCTCTACCTGCTGGGGCCGGTGGGCGGCGGCAAATCCTCGCTCGGCGAGCGGCTCAAGATGCTGATGGAACGCGAGCCGATCTATGTGCTGAAGGCGGGCGATCAGTTGAGCCCGGTTTTCGAAAGCCCGCTCGGCCTCTTCGATCCCGAGAGCATGGGGCCGATGCTGGCGGAGGAATTCGGCATTCCGCGTCGTGTGCTCACCGGTATCGCGAGCCCCTGGGCGCTGAAGCGGCTGGAGGAATGGGATGGCGATCTGCAGCGCTTCCGCGTGGTCAAGCTCTACCCGTCTCGCCGCAAGCAGATCGCCGTCGCCAAGACCGAGCCGGGGGACGATAACAATCAGGATATCTCCGCCCTCGTCGGCAAGGTCGATATCCGCAAGCTCGAAACCTATAGCCAGAACGACCCGGACGCCTATGGCTTCTCGGGCGGCCTCAACCGCGCGAACCAGGGGATTCTCGAATTCGTCGAGATGTTCAAGGCGCCGATCAAGATGCTGCATCCGCTGCTGACGGCGACGCAGGAAGGCAACTACGTCGGCACCGAGAATATCGGCGCGATCCCCTTCCAGGGCATCATCCTCGCCCATTCGAACGAGGCGGAGTGGCAGAGTTTCCGCAACAACCGCACCAACGAAGCCTTTCTCGATCGCGTCTCGGTGGTCAAGGTGCCTTACTGCCTCCGGGTGACGGAGGAGAGCAAGATCTACGAGAAGCTCATCCAGGGCTCGGCACTGGCGGAAGCGCCTTGCGCGCCGCATACGCTCGAAATGCTGGCACGCTTCGCGGTCCTGTCCCGGCTCAAGCCGCATGCGAATTCCCGGCCCTTCGCCAAGATGCGCGTCTATGACGGCGAGAATATCCGCGAGACCGACCCCAAGGTCAAAACCATGCAGGAGTATAAGGACGCCGCCGGGGTGGATGAAGGGATGGACGGCATCTCGACCCGCTTCGCCTTCAAGGTGCTGTCCGAGACCTTCAACTATTCCTCGGCCGAGGTCGGGGCCGATCCGGTGCATCTGATGTATGTGCTGGAACAAGCGATCCGGCGCGAGCAGTTCCCGCCCGAGATCGAAGCGGGCTATCTCGCCGCCATCAAGGACGAGCTCGCCTCCCGCTACGCCGAGTTCATCGGCAACGAGATCCAGAAGGCCTATCTGGAGAGCTATGGCGATTACGGCCAGAACCTGTTCGACCGCTACCTCGACTATGCCGATGCCTGGATCGAGGATCAGGATTTCAAAGACCCCGATACAGGGCAGATGCTCAACCGCGAACTGCTCAACGCGGAACTCACCAAGATCGAAAAGCCGGCGGGCATCGCCAATCCGAAGGATTTCCGCAACGAGGTGGTGAAATTCGCGCTGCGCACCCGGGCGGCCAATGGCGGCCGCAATCCCTCCTGGACCTCCTATGAGAAGATCCGTGAGGTGATCGAGAAGCGCATGTTCAGCCAGGTCGAGGATCTGCTGCCGGTCATCAGCTTCGGTTCCAAGAAGGATCAGGATACGGAACGAAAGCATAATGATTTCGTGAGCCGCATGGTCAGCCGCGGCTATACGGAGCGGCAGGTGCGCCGGCTCGTGGAATGGTACATGCGCGTCAAGCAGTCAGCCTGAGGGACGCTCTTGGAGATCATCGACCGCCGCCGCAACCCCCACGGCAAGAATCTCGAAAACCGTCAGCGCGTCTTGAAGAGAGCCCGGGCGGCGGTGGCCCGGGCGGCACGGGCGGCGATCGACCAAGGCACCCTGCGCCAGGCGGCGAACGAGCAGACGGTGACCATCCCGTCCGACAGCCTGCACGAACCGAGCTTCCATAGCGTCTTCTCGCGCGGCAAGCGGAGCTTCATCTTCTCGGGCAACAAGGAATTCTCAGTGGGGGACCGCATCAAGCGGCCGCCCGCGGCGGATCGGCAGGGCGGCGGCCCGGGCGAGGCGGGCTCGGGTGGCGATTCTGAGGACGGCTTCCGCTTCGTCCTGACCCGGGACGAATTTCTCGACCTTTTTTTCGACGATCTCGAACTACCCGATCTGGTCAAGAATCAGATCGTGACGACCGAGACCATGGCGCCCCAGCGCGCCGGCCTCTCGACCGATGGAGCGCCGGCGCAGATCGACATGGCGCGCAGCATGCGCCAGTCCATGGCACGGCGCATCGGCCTCAAGCGGCCGAAATCGGAAGAGATCCTTGCGCTCGAAGCAGAGATTGCCGCGCTCGAAAAATCCCGCGCCGATGCCGAGAGGCTGTGGCGCGCGCGGGCGGAACTCGAAACCGCCCTGCTCCGCCAGCGGCGGATTCCCTGGATCGATCCGGTCGATCTCCGCTACCGCCGCTTCACCCAGGTGCCCAAACCCTCGGCGCGCGCGGTGATGTTCTGCCTCATGGATGTCTCGGGCTCGATGTCCGAGCCAATGAAGGATCTCGCCAAGCGCTTCTTCCTCCTCCTGCACGTCTTTCTCGAACGCCGCTACAAGCATGTCGATCTCGTCTTCATCCGCCATACCGAGACGGCGGAGGAGGTGGATGAGGAACGCTTCTTCACCGATCCGCGGACCGGCGGCACCGTCGTCTCTTCCGCGCTCACCGAGTTTCTCCGCGTGCAGCGCGAACGCTATTCGCCGGACAGTTGGAACATCTACGTGGCGCAGGCGTCCGACGGGGACAATTCCGGCAGCGACACGCTGAAGTCGGTCTCCATGCTGGAGGCCGAGATCCTGCCGATCGTGCAGTATTTCGCCTATATCGAGGTCGGCTCGATGGCGATCATCCGCGGCGAGACGGACCTTTGGCGCGGCTACCAGCCGCTCTCCGCCCGCAATCCGCGCCTCGCCATGAGCCGGGTTTCCGATGCCCGGGATATCTTCTCCGTCTTCCGCCAGCTTTTCGCGCGAAAGGCCAATGCGTGACAGATCGCCCCCTGCTCTTCGAGGGATCGGACTGGGATTTCCCGACCATCCAGCGCAGCTACGATGCGATCGAGCGGATTGCCTGCGAGGAACTCGGCCTCGAGGTCTATCCCAACCGCATCGAGATCATCACCGCTGAGCAGATGCTCGATGTCTATACCGCCCACGGCATGCCGCTCACCTACCGGCACTGGTCCTACGGCAAGCGGTTCATGCAGCATGAGGCGAGCTATCGCCGCGGCTATTCGAGCCTCGCCTACGAGGTGGTGATCAATTCCAACCCCTGCATCAGCTATCTGATGGAGGAGAATACGGCGACGATGCAGGCCCTCGTCATCGCCCATGCCGCCTTCGGCCATAACCACTTCTTCCGCAACAACCACCTCTTCCAGCAATGGACCGAGGCTTCCGCGATCCTCGACTATCTCGAATTCGCGCGCGGCTACATCGCCTCCTGCGAGGATCAGCACGGGGTTGCCGCGGTGGAGCGGGTGCTCGATGCGGCGCACGCGCTCTCTCGCCACGGGGTGCATCGGCATGGCGGCGCGCGCCCGCTCAACCTCAAGCTCGACCAGAAGCGCGAGCGGGAGCGGCGGGAGCATGACGAGCGGGTGTTCGATGATCTCTGGCGCACGGTGCCGGGCGGCAAGCCCCGCCATGTCGCCGATACCATGGCCGAGCGGCGGCGGCGGCTCGGCCTGCCGGAAGAGAACCTGCTCTATTTCGTCGAGAAGATGGCCCCCCGGCTGCAGTCCTGGCAGCGCGAGGTTATCCGCATCGTCCGCCTCATCGCGCAGTATTTCTATCCGCAGCCGCAGGCCAAGGTGATGAACGAGGGCTGCGCAACCTGGGTGCATCAGCGCATCATGACGCGCCTGCACGAGACCGGGCAGATCACCGATGCCTCCTTCATGGAGGTGCTGCATTCCACCAGCAACGTCATCATGCAGCCGGGCTTCGATCATCCGGCCGGCGGCCCCGGCTTCAACCCCTATGCGCTGGGCTACGCGATGATGCGCGATATCGAGCGCATCTGCACCGAGCCCACCGCCGAGGATCGCGCCTGGTTCCCCGATTTCGCGGGAAATGGCGATCCGCTCGGCACGCTGCGTTATTCTTGGGCGAATTTCCGGGACGAGAGCTTCATCCTGCAATTCCTCTCGCCCGCCGTCATCCGCCAGTTCCGCATGTTCCAGCTGCTGGACGATACCAACGATCCCGATCTCGTGGTCGATGCCATCCATGACGAGGCGGGCTATCGCGCCATCCGCCGCAGCCTCGCCGCATCCTACGATCCGGCGGCGCATGATCCGGACGTGCAGATCGTCGATGTCGATCTCGCGGGTGATCGGCGGCTGCTGCTCCAGCATCGCACGCGCTCCGGCGCGCTGCTCGCCCAGCGCGATGCGGAGGCGACGCTCCGTCATCTCGCCGCGCTCTGGGGCTATGAGGTGCGGCTGCTCGAAGTGGATAGCGAGAGCGAGGCGGTGCTCGCCACCTATTCGGCAACCCCACCGCCCGGCTGATGGCGGGGCGGCGCTCTACCGTCGCGATCACGGGCGCGTGGCCTGATGCGGCGCGGCTCTTGCCGGATGCCAACCCCAACCCAGCTTGGTTACGAACACGTCACCTCGCGGGGAATCGTCATGCGCCTCTTGCTCATCATCCTGATCATCCTGCTGCTCTTCGGCGGCGGCTATGGCTTCGTCGGCGGCGGCTTCGGCGGGCCCTATGCCTATCCGCTCGGCGGCGGCCTTGGCCTCGTCCTCATCATCATCATCTTGCTCCTCGTTCTTTAGCGGCCTGCCTTGAGCGCCGGCCGGGCCGATCCCGCTTGACGGGCCACGGCCCGGCGGCGCACAGGGAGAGGGCGCGGGAGAGCCCGCCCCTCACCGGGCGGCACCGAAGGAGCAACCGCCCCGGAAACTCTCAGGTAGCCAGGACCGCGCTGGTTTTTTGACTCTGGAAAGTGGGACTTGTCCCACGCCGAAGGTGTAAGCCTCTCGCCCGAGGGTCGGGCGAGGCGCGAAGCTCTCAGGCCAATGACAGAGGGGGCCCGCACGCCGCCATATGCGGCAAGGAGCCTGCCCTATGTCTGCCGCTACCCCCACCGCATCCCAATCGCGGGTTGCCGTCATCGGCGCCGGCATTACCGGCATCACCACCGCCTATTGCCTGCTGCGCCAGGGCTTCGCGGTGAGCGTCTTCGATCGGCTGCCCTATGCGGCGATGGAAACCTCCTTCGCCAATGGCGGCCAGCTCTCGGCTTCCAATGCCGAAGTCTGGAACAGCTGGGCGACCATCCTCAAGGGTATCAAGTGGATGTTCACGCCCGGAGCGCCGCTGCTCGTCCACCCCGCGCCCTCCTGGCACAAGCTCTCCTGGATGGCGGCCTTCGTCGCCAATATCCCGCGCTATGAGGAAAACACCGTCACCACCGCGCGGCTCGCCATCGCCGCGCGCGCTCATCTGCTCGGCATGGCCGAGGCAGAGGGCATCGCGTTTGACTGCGAAAAGCGCGGCATCCTGCATTTCTACGCGACGAAGCGGGAATTCGAAGCGGCGGGCCGTGTCTCCGCCCTGCTCGCGCAGGCCGGGCTGGAACGCCAGGCAGTCACGCCATCGGAGATCCGGGGGATCGAGCCGGCGCTCTCCGGCGATATCTATGGCGGCTGGTACACGCCCTCGGATTTCACCGGCGATATCCATAAATTCACCCATCAGCTGGCGGCCGCCTGCGCGCGGCGGGGAGCGGCGCTGCATTTCGGCATGGCGGTGGAAGGGCTGCGGCCCGATGCGGCTGGCGTCACGCTGCGCCTCGCCCCGGCGGAGGCGCGGGGCGCCGGGGCGGAGAGCGTGCGCTTCGATCAGGTCGTCATCTGCAGCGGCGTGCGCTCCCGCCAGCTTGCCGCGATGGCGGGGGACAGGCTCAACATCTATCCGGTGAAGGGCTATTCGATCACGGTCGATCTCTCGGACCCCGCGGACCAGGCGCGCGCGCCCTGGGTCAGCCTGCTCGACGACCGGGCCAAGATCGTGACGAGCCGGCTCGGCCCCAGCCGCTTCCGGGTGGCCGGCACGGCGGAATTCGCGGGCGAGAATAAGGACATCAAGGCCGCCCGCATCCGCCCGCTGATCGCCTGGTGCCACGCGCATTTCCCGGGGATGAGCACGCGGCAATCGGTCCCTTGGGCTGGGCTGCGCCCGATGCGGCCCGACATGATGCCGGTGGTGCGGCAGGGGCACCATCCGCGCGTCTTCTACAATACCGGCCATGGCCATCTCGGCTGGACGCTCTCCGCGGCGACGGCGGAGAAGGTGGCGCTTCTGATGGCGGGCCAAGCCCGGCCGGTCTGAGCCGGCGGGGCTGATCAGCCCGGCACGCCCTTGCTGGTCGAATATTCGAAATGCAGGGCCTCGCCCGGATGTACGATGGGGTGGATGGCATGGGCCGCCATCGCCCCTTCGGCGAAGCCTTGCAGAATGAGCTTGAGCTTGCCGGGATAGGTCGCGATATCGCCGATCGCGAAGATCCCGGGCGTGCTCGTCTCGCAGGTCGCGGCCGTCACCGGCAGGTGGTGCCGCTCCAGCGCCAGGCCCCATTCGGCGATCGGGCCGAGATCCATCGCCAGCCCGAAGAAAGGCAGCAGCACATCCGCCGGCAGCACCCGCTGCTCGCCCTGCAAGGTCGCCACCACGACGCCGGACAGCCGGCCAGCTTCCCCTTCCAGCCCATGCAGCTGGTAGGGGATCACGAGGTCGATCGCGCCGGCCGCCGCCATCTCGTCCAGCCGCGCGGCCATCTCGGGCGCGGCGCGGAATTTCGGCCGGCGATGCACGAGGCTGATCGAGGCGGCGATGCCATTGAGCGCGATCGCCCAATCCACCGCCGAATCGCCGCCCCCCGCGATGACCACCCGCTTGCCGCGGAATTCCTCCCGCCGGCGGACGTAATACTGCACCCCGCCGCTCGCCTCGTACGCCGCGAGACCGTCAAGCGGCGGGCGGTTGGGCCCGAAGGCGCCAGCGCCGGCGGCGATGATCACCGCCCGCGCGGCGATCCGGTCGCCCTTATCGGTCGTCAGCGTGAAGGCGCCGCTCTCGCCCGCAAGCCCGCTCACCCGCCGGCCCAGCAAGCGCGGCGCGGCGAAGGGCGCGATCTGCGCTTCCAGCCGCGCGATGAGGTCGGTCGCTTCGATCGCCGGATGGGCCGGAATGTCGTAGATCGGCTTCTCGGGATAGAGCGCCGCGCATTGCCCGCCCACCTCGTCCAGCGCGTCGATCAGCAGGCAGCGCATCTTCAGCATGCCGCATTCGAACACGGCGAAGAGCCCGGCCGGGCCCGCGCCTATGATCGCCACGTCGGTTTCCAGCGTCTCGGCCATTGCGTCTCCGCTCCTCGCTCGGCAAGGCCCGCTAATAGGCGCTGGCCTTCCGGTCCGTCCAGCCTTCGGGCATGCTCGGCCGATGACGCCGCCCGCCGCCACCCTGAGCCTCACCCTGCCGAGCCTGGCCGAGACCGAGGCGCTCGGCCGCCGCATCGCGCGCCTGCTGGGCCCGGGCGATTGCCTGCTGCTTTCGGGCCCGCTCGGGGCCGGCAAAAGCGCGCTCGCCCGCGCCACGATCCGCACACTCGCCGAGGATCCGGCGCTCGAAGTGCCGAGCCCAAGCTTCACCCTCGTGCAAAGCTACGAGACGCCACGCGGGCTCGTGCATCACTACGATCTCTGGCGAATCGAGGCGGCGGCCGATCTCGCCGAACTCGGCCTTGAAGATGCCTTCGCGGAGATCACGCTGATCGAATGGCCGGATCGTCTCGGCACGCTGGCGCCCGCGCCCGGCGGCCGCACGCTTGCCATCAGCCTGGACCCGGCCGCCGATGGCAGCCGCCGCGTGACGCTCACCGGCTGGCCGGATCGGCAGGAGCGGCTTAAAGAGCGGGCATGACCGCGCCCCGCCCTGCCATGCCAGACCAGCCCCGCGCCACGCCGCGCTTCGCCATGCTCCTGGCAGCCGGGCTCGGCACCCGCATGCGGCCCTTGACTGCCGGAACCGCCAAGCCCCTGCTCCCTATCCGCGGCCGCGCCCTCATCGACCATGCGCTCGACCGGCTGGAGGAAGCGGGGGTCGAACAGGTGGTGGTCAATACCCATTGGCAGGCGGAGAAGGTCGCGGCCCATCTCGCGGCGCGGCGCGGCGGGCTGCGCATTACCCTCCGCCCCGAGCCGGCGCTGCTCGATACCGGCGGGGCGGTCGCCGCCGCCCTCGCCGAAGGGCTGCTCGGCGATGCGCCCTTCTACGTCGTCAACGGTGACGCCTTCTGGCTGGATGGGCCGACGCCGATGCTCGCGCGTCTGGCCGGCGCCATGCCGGCCGGGGCGGAGGCCGCGGCGACCCTTCTCTTCTACCGCACCGTATTGGTGCCGGGCGCCGTGGGCCGCGGAGATTTCGCGCTTGATAGCTGGGGCGTGCCCCGCCGGCCGGAGGAGCATGAGCATGTGCCCTATCTCTATGCCGGGGTGCAGATCGCCGCGCCCGCCCTGTTTCAGGATGCGCCGGGCGGCGCCTTCAGCTTCAACCGGCTGTGGGACCGGGCGATCGCCGCCGGCCGGCTCCGTGCCATCGTGCATGACGGGGTCTGGTTCCATCTCTCCACCCCGCCCGATCTCGCCACCGCCGAGATCGAGCTTCGCGCCCATAGCGCAGGGGAGCGGCGGTGAGGCTCGGCCTCTGGACCGTCCCTTTCAGCACGCCCTTTCTCGACGCGCTGGCCGCCCGCTGGCTTGCGCTCCACGGCGCCGATCCGCTGGCGGAAGGCCTCATCCTGCTGCCGACACGGCGAGCGGCGCGCGCGCTTGGCGAAGCCTTCCTGCGCGCGACCGATGGGCGGCCGCTGCTGCTTCCCCGCATCGCCGCCATCGGCGCGCCGGACGAAGCGCCCCTCTTGCTCGGGCCGAACCCGCTCGCCCTGCCGCCGGCCATGCCGGAGGCGGAGCGGCTCTCTACCCTCTGCCAGCTCATCCTGGCGCTGGAGGCGGCAAGCGGCGGCCCGCGCCCCAATCTCGATGCCGGGTGGCGGCTGGCGCGGGAACTCGCGGCGCTGATGGACGAGGCGGCGCGCGCCGAGGTCGATCTCTCGACCGCGCTGAAGGCGAGCGTCCCGGCGGAGCTTGCCATGCACTGGCAAAAGACGCTGACCTTCCTTGCGATCGCGACCGAGCAATGGCCGCGCATCCTGGCCGAGCGAGGCTTGATGGATCCGGCCGCCCGGCAGGTACGGCTGCTGCACGCCCTGGCCGATAGCTGGCAGGCGCGGGCGCCAGCTTATCCGGTGTGGATCGCCGGCCTCACCGCCGCGCGGCCGGCGCTCGTCCGCCTCGCCCATGCGGTCGCCCGCATGGCGCAGGGCGCCGTCATCTTCCAAGGGCTCGACCAGGCGATGCCGGAGGCGGCCTGGGCGGCGCTCCGCCCCGGCCATCCACAGATGGCTCTGCAGCGCCTGCTCGCTGGCATCGGCGGCCGGCGGGAGGAGGTCGCGGCACTGCCCGGCGCGGCGGCCGCCTCGCCGCGGGAAGGCTTGCTGAACCGAGCGCTGCTGCCGGCGGAAGCCCTCAGCCTCTGGCGGGAAGCGCCGCCGGCCGATCTATCCGACCTCTATCGCCTGCCGGCAGCCGACCAGCAGGAGGAGGCGCTGGCCATCGCCCTCATCCTCCGCGATGTGCTGGAACGCCCCGGGGCGCGGGGCGTGCTGGTAACGCCGGATCGGGCACTCGCCACCCGGGTGGTGGCCGAACTCGGCCGCTTCGGCGTCATTGCCGACGACAGCGCCGGCGAACCCCTGGCGGAGACGCCGCATGCCGTGCTGCTCCGCCTCATCGCCCAGGCGGTGGCGGAGCGTCTCGCCCCGGTGCCGCTGCTCGCGCTGCTGAAACACCCTTTCGCCGCCTGCGGCCTCTCACCCGCCGCCTGCCGCGCCGCCGCCCGCCTGCTGGAACGCTATTGCCTGCGCGGGCCGCGCCCGGCCCCCGGTCTCCTCGGCCTGCGCCAGGCGGCGGATTTCGCCCGCCATCCGGTGCCCGATACGGTGCCCGATCTGCTCAACCGGCTGGAAGCGGCGCTCGCCCCGCTGCTCGCCACCATGTCCGGCCATGCCCGCCAGCCGCCCGGCGTCCTGGTCGAGGCGCTGATCGCCGCCGCCGAGGCCTTCGCCAGTACCGATCGCAGCCCCGGCGCGGAGCGCTTGTGGTCGGGCGAGGAGGGGGAGATGCTGGCGGCGGTGCTGAGCGAACTCCGCCCTGCCCTGGCCGCGTTGCCGGACATGTCGCCCGCCGGCCTGCCCGGCCTGCTCGATGCCGTGCTGGAGGGCAAGCTCGTCCATTCCCGCCGCGCGCTGCGGGGGCGGGCGGAAGAGGAGATCATCCACCCGCGCATCTTCATCTGGGGCCTGCTCGAAGCGCGCCTGCAGGCGGCCGATCTACTCGTGCTCGGCGGCCTCGTGGAGGGTGCCTGGCCGCCCGCGCCCGATCCCGGCCCCTGGCTCAGCCGCCGCATGCGGGCGGAAGCCGGGCTGCCCTCGCCCGAGGAGGTGATCGGCCAGGCGGCGCATGATTTCCTGGGCGCGGTCTCCGCCGGTGCCACCATTATCCTCAGTCATCCTCGCCGGCAGGCCGGGGCGCCCGCCGTGCCGGCCCGCTGGCTCAAGCGGCTGGAAGCGATGCTCGCCGGGCAGAACCTGGCCCTGCCCGTGCACCCCGCCCTCGGCTGGGCCGCGCGGATCGACCAGCCCGCCGGCCCGCCGGCACCGGCACCACCACCCGCGCCGCGGCCCGCCGTCGCCCTCCGCCCGCGCCGGCTTTCGATTACCGAAATTGAGACCTGGCTCGCCGATCCTTACGCAATCTATGCCCGCCACATTCTTCGGCTGCCGGAACTCGACCCGCTCGACCAGGCGACAGACGCGGCCGATTTCGGGCGGCTGGTGCATGCCGGGATGCAGATTTTCCTGGCCGAGGCCGGAGCCGCCTGGGGGCCGCACTCGCCCGCCCGGCTGCGCATCGCGATGGAGCGCGCGCTCGCCGCCGCCCGGCTCCGGCCGGCGCTGGCGCAATGGTGGCGGCCACGCCTGATCCGCATCGCCGACTGGATCGCCGAGGCCGAAGCCGCGCGCCGCCCCGGCCTCGCGCTGACCGCGATCGGCGCCGAGGTTGCCGGGCGCTGGGAACTCGCCGCCCCCGGCGGCCCCTTCCTGCTCACCGGCCGGGCCGACCGGATCGAGCGGCGGGCCGATGGCAGCCTTGGCATCATCGATTACAAGACCGGGGCGGTGCCGGCCGATGCCAAGGTCAAGGACGGGCATGCGCCGCAGCTGCCGTTGGAAGCCGCGATGGCGGCCCGCGGCGGCTTCGGTGAGGCTTTCGAGGGGCCGACGGCGGAACTCAGCTACTGGCGGCTGAAAGGCGGGGGCGAGCCGGGCAAGATCGTCCTCCTGGTGCCCGACGCGGCCGAGCGCGCCGCCCTCATCGCCCGCTCGGCGGATGCGCTTGCCGCCCTCGTCGCCGCCTTCGACGATCCGGGCCGCCCCTATCTCGCCCGCCCGCATCCGGGCCGCGCGGCGCGTGAGAGCGCCTATGCCCGCCTCGCCCGCATGGCGGAATGGGCCGGCGCGATGGAAGAAAGCTGAGATGCCGAAGGATGAAAGCCAGCCCGGCCTGCCGCTGCCCGCACCTCCCTCCGCCGCCGATGCGCGGGCCCGGGCGAGCCGCGCGCAGCGCATCGCGGCCGATCCTGCCCTTTCCACCTTCGTCGCCGCATCCGCCGGCTCGGGCAAGACCAAGCTGCTGACCGACCGGCTGCTCCGCCTCATGCTCGCGGGCGTCGATCCCGGGCGCATCCTCTGCCTCACCTATACCCGCAACGGCGCGGCCGAGATGGCGCTCCGGCTGCAGGATCGGCTCGGCCGCTGGGTCAGCCTGCCGGATGGCGCGCTCGATGCCGCGCTGGAGGAGCTCGGCGTTACCCCGAGCGCGGCGCATCGTGCCCGCGCCCGCGCGCTCTTCGCGATCGTGCTCGATCTGCCTGGCGGCATGCGGATCGAGACAATCCACGCCTTCTGCCAATCCCTCCTCCGCCGCTTTCCTCTGGAAGCAGGCCTCTCGCCGCATTTCCGCCTCGAGGAGGACCGCGATGCGGCACTCGGCCTGCGCGAGGCGGTGGAGCGGGTGCTCGCCCGGGTCGAGGATGGCACGCCGCTGCACCAGGCGGTCGAGCTGCTGGCGAGCGAGGTCTCGGCTGCGACGCTGGATCAGATGCTCGCCCGGGCCGACCAGGCGCGCGAGAAGAGCGAGGCGCTGCTCGCGCGGCCGCCGGAGTGGCTGGAGGCGCGGCTGCGCCAACTGCTCGGCGCCACGCGCGATGCCGCGGTGCTGTGGCAGGAGGCGACGGCCGGGATGGACGCTCCCCGCCTGCGCGATGCCCTGGGCCTCTGCATGCGTGAGGGGTCCAAGACCGTCGCCGAGCGGGCGGTCAGCCTCCTCGATTGGCTGGCCGCACCAGAAGAGACCCGCCCCGCCCGCTGGCCGGCCTGGACCGCCGGCTTTTTCACCAAGGAGGAGGAACCCCGGGCGCGCGCCAAGCTCGTCAACGCCAAGCTCGATGCCGCGCACCCCGATCTCTGGCCGGTGCTGGAAGCCGAGCAACAGCGTATCGCAGCGCTGAACGAGGGTTTCGCCGCCGCCCGGCTCGCCGCCCTCGCCATCGCCTTCCTGCGCATCTGCCTGCCCGTGCTACACCAGCAGGCGGGGCGGCGGCAGGCGGAAGGGCTGATGGATTACGGCAGCCTCATCCTGCGTTCCAACGATCTGCTGCGCGATCCGGGCGCCGCCTGGGTGCTGTTCAAGCTCGACCACGGGCTCGACCATCTGCTGCTGGACGAGGTGCAGGATACCGCGCCCTCGCAATGGACCATCGCCGGCAGCCTGACGGCGGAATTCTTCGCCGGCCTCGGCGCGCGGGATGCGGCCGGCACCAGCACCCGCACCGTCTTCGCGGTCGGGGACCGCAAGCAGTCGATCTTCGGCTTCCAGGGCGCCGATCTCCGCTCCTTCGACGATTGGCGGGCGCGGCTGCGCGCCCAGGTGCAGGCAGCGGGGCTTGGCTGGCACGATGGCGCGCTCGATGTCTCCTTCCGCTCCGCGACCCCCGTGCTGCAACTGGTTGACGCCGTCTTCGCCGATCCCGAAGCGGCGCGCGGCGTGGTGGAGCCGGGGGGCCTGCCGCTCGCCCACCTCTCGGCGCGGCCCGAGGATGCGGGCGCGGTGGAACTCTGGCCGCTCATCCCACGGGAGGAAACACCCGAGCCCGAGGCCTGGACGATCCCGCAGGCCAATCTCGGCCAGGTCTCCGCCCCCGCCCGCCTCGCCCGCCAGCTCGCCCTATGGATCGCGCGGCTGACGGACGACACAACCCTGCTCGAAAGTCAGGGCCGCCCGGTCTCGGCCGGCGATATCCTCATCCTTCTGCAGCGCCGCGCGCCGCTCGCGCCCATGCTGGTGCGGGAACTGAAAGCGGCGGGCGTCGCCGTCGCCGGGCTCGACCGGCTGGCACTGACCGAGCAGCCGGCGGTGCAGGATCTCATGGCCCTTGCCGACAGCCTGTTGCTGCCGGAGGACGATCTCTCCTTCGCCTGCTGGCTGACGAGCCCTTTGGGCAACCTCTCCGATGCGAGCCTGATGGCGCTGGCCGCCGGGCGGGCGGAGCGGCATCTGGTGGAAAGCCTCCGCCGCCGCGCGGCCGAGCGGGCGGACTGGTCCGCCGCCTGGGGCTTCTTCGCGGCCTTGCAGGCCAAGGTCGATTTCACCCCGCCCTATGCGCTGCTCTCCCAGGCGCTCGGCCCGCTCGGCGGACGGGCGCGGCTCTTCGCCCGGCTTGGCCCGGAAGCGGCGGAGCCGGTGGACGAACTGCTCCAGGCCGCGCTTACCCATGCCGCGAGCCATCCGCCCTCGCTGCAAAGCTTCCTGCACTGGCTGCGGCAATCCTCGGCCGAGGCGAAGCGCGAGCCGGAGGCGGCGGGGGATGCCGTGCGCATCATGACGGTCCATGCCTCCAAGGGCTTGCAGGCGCCGATCGTCATCCTCGCCGATGCCGCGCGGCCGCCGGGCGGGGACCGCGAACCCCTGCTCTGGCTACGCGACGGGGAGAGCGGCATCGAGATCCCCATCCCGCTACCCGCCAAGGCCGACCAGTGCGCGGCGAGCGAGACAGTGCAGGCGCAGTTGCGGGCGGAGCGGCAGGAGGAACATCATCGCCTGCTCTACGTGGCGCTCACCCGCGCCGAGGACCGCCTCATCCTCTGCGGCTGGGAAGCCGGCCGCGGTGGCGCGCGAGGGGGCACGCCGAGCTGGTATGAGCTGGCCGAGCGCGGCTTCGCGCGCCTCGGCGCCGAGATGCAGCCCGCCGGCGAGGGCAGCACCTTCCCACCGGCGCGGCGGCTGATCGCCTCGCCCCAGCGGCGCCCGCCGCCCAGCCGCACGCGGGGGCGGACCACGGAAGCGCCGGCCCCGCCCGCCTGGCTCGGCTTCGGGCTCGGGCTCAGTGCGGGAGGCAGCCCAAGGCCGCCCGCCGCTGAACCCGCCCGCCCCCGCCCCCTCGCGCCAAGCCGGCCGGAGGGTGCGCAATTCGGCCCGGTGCCGGCCGCCCTCTCGCCGCGCGCCGCCGGCGCCACGAACCTCTCCGACGGCCGTTCAGCCGCCGGCGGCCTCGCCCGTGGCGCCCTGCTGCATGCGCTGTTGCAGCATCTGCCGGATCTGCCGGTGGCCGAGCGGCAGGCAGCAGGCCTCGCCTTCCTGACCCGTGGCGGCATCGGCGCAATGGAGCAGCCGGAGGCCGAGGCGCTGCTCGAGCAATGCGCCGCTGTGCTCGCCCATCCCGCCCTCGCGCCCGCTTTCGCCCCTGGCAGCCGGGCGGAAGTGCCGGTAGCGGGGGAAGTCGGCGGCGTCATCGTCAATGGCGTCATCGACCGGCTGGCGGTGACGGAGGCGAGCGTCACCCTGCTCGACTTCAAGACCAATCGCCGGCCGCCGGCCGAGGCCGCCCGGGTGCCGCCGCTCTATCTCCGCCAGATGGCCGCCTATGCGGCGCTGCTGGGCGCGATCTTCCCCGGCCGCCAGATCCAGGCGGCACTCGTCTGGACCGAGACGGCGAGCGTGATGCCCCTGCCCGCCCCGCTGCTCGCGGCTCACGCGCCGGGGGCAGCCACGCTCTCCAGAAACTGATCGAGCGCCCGGCTCAGCCAGCCGAGATCATCCCCCGCGGGGAACCAGGCGGCGCGCGCTGCGGCCAGGTCTTCCGGCCCGCGCAGAAATTCGATGCTTTCCGGCAAACCCGGCGCCGGCAGGTGCAGCGGCAGGCAGCGCGGATAATCCCGCACCCGCCATTCTGGCCGATGGGTGGTGAAGAAGGCGAGGCAAGGCACGTCGAAGGCATCGGCCAGGTGCAGGATGGCCGTATCGGTGGAGATGATCCCCCGCGCGCCGGCGACGAGGGCGCAGAGTTCCTCGATCCGCGAAACCCAGGGCGCGGCGATGGCGCCGGCCAGTGGCTCCCCCTGCGTCACCACCGGGCCTGCGCCGCGCCGCGTGAGTTGCTCCGCAATCGCCGCATGCACCACCTCCGGCATATCCCGGAGCGCTATCGAGGCTTGCGGGCAGAGCAGAACATAGGCCGGCGGCAGGCCAAGCCCGGGCAGGCGTGGCAGCCGGGGGGCGAGCCAGCGGTTGCGCTTGAGATCGGCCGGCACCGATTCGGGGGCGATGCCGAGCCGGGCCAGGAAGAAATCGATCATCGAGACGCGGGCGAAGCGCGGATCGAAGGCGAAATCCCGGATATCGATAAGGCGGCCGGCGCGCGGCGCCTCCTCCATCGGCATCACCTTGGCGAGATCGTCGATGAGGCCGTAAAGCTGCGGCACCAGCGGCTTCTCCGGCGGCTCTCGCCGGCCAAGCACCACCCGCCCGGTGATATGGCCGAGGGTGCGGGCCGCGGACAGCGCCTGCAGGCCGATAATGCCATCCCCGAGGCTGAGGCCGAAGCCATTCAGAATTGTCGTGACTGTCGTTTGCTGTGCCATGGGCACAACAGATACGCGGCTCGATCAGCTTGCGGGAAGCCAGCGGATGGCCCAACTTCGCCATAACTGTTCCATCACCGCGCCGTGAGGCTCGGTTTTATCGTGAGGTCTCCCATGGCTGCCAACACCAAGACCGTGACGGATGCGAGCTTCGATACAGACGTGCTGAACGCTCCCGGCCCCGTGGTCGTCGACTTCTGGGCCGAATGGTGCGGCCCCTGCCGCGCGATCTCTCCGGCGCTTGAAGAAATCTCGGCCGAATATGCCGGCAAGCTCACCATTGCCAAGGTGAATATCGACGAGAACCCGCAGACGCCGGGCAAATACGCCGTGCGCGGTATCCCGACGCTGATCCTCTTCAAGGACGGCAAGGCCGCCGCGACGCAGGTCGGCGCCGCGCCGAAGAGCGTGCTCAAGGCCTGGATCGACCGTAGCATCTGAAGGCAAGCCGCGCATGGCGACCCGCGACCCCCTCATCCGCGTCATCGCCATGCCGGCGGATACCAACCCCGCCGGAGATATCTTCGGCGGGTGGCTGCTGGCACAGATGGATCTGGCTGCCGGCAATCTCGCCCATCGCGTCGCCCGCGGCCGCTGCGCGACCGTCGCGGTCGATGCGATGACCTTCCTCGCCCCCGTGCATGTGGGGGATGAGGTCAGTGTCTATGCCGAACTGCTCTCGGTCGGCCGCACCTCGATGAAGATCACCGTGGAAGCGGAACGCCGCACGCGCGACCAGGAGGAGACGGTACTCGTCACCAAGGCGGTCTTCACCTTCGTGGCGCTCGATGAAGACCGCAGGCCGCGACCGATCGAGATGAAGGAAGCCTGATCCCGCCTTCGCGCGGAGGTTACAGCGCCCCTGCGGCTCACGCCGCGCACCAGCGGCGCAGCCCATCAAGCGTGCTGAACTGCGCCGCCGCGTAGCTCTGCGCGCCGCCGGCCATCTGGGCGAGCGCCGCACCGGGCCCAAGGTCGAGTATCCGGTCGCAGCCGAGTTCCCCCAGCGCTTGCATAGTCTCCGCCCAGTCGATCGGGCGGGCCACTTGGGAAGCGAGCCGCGGCAAGGCTGCCTCCACGCGAAAAATCCTTGCTCCGCCGCTGCCTGCGAGCAGCCACCGCCCCGCATCCGGGTCACGCGGCCGGCTTGCCGCGAGGGCCGCCGTGAAGGGCTCGATCGCGGCATCGAGCAGGCACGTGTGTGCCGCGATCCGCACCGCGAGCGGGGCGGCCCGCTCGGCACCTCCAGCCTCAGCCTCGGCACAGAGGGCCGCGATCGCCTCCTCTGGGCCGCCGACCACGAAGAGCCGGCCGGGATTGCGGATCGCGATGGCACAACCGCGCGCTGCGGCCATGGCGGCAAGCCGCCCTTCCGGCAGGCCTCGCACATAGGCAAGGCGGCCAGGCACGGACGCCGCCGCCGTCATCGCCTCGGCCCGCGCCGCGGTCAGCCGCAAGGCCCGCTCCGCATCCCAGACACCGGCAATGCTCCAGGCCGCCATTTCCCCCACGCTATAGCCGAGAACAGCGCAACATTCGGGCAGCGCATCGGCGAGCGCGGCATGGAGGGCGAGGCTCGCCGTGACGGTCAGGATCTGGCTGAGGCGGTTGTCGGTGAGCTGATCCGCCGCCTCCGCCCGCACCAGGCCGCGCGGATCCTGGCCGAGCAGCCCGGCGGCTGCGGCGAAGATCGGCGCGGCAGCCGGGCTGCCGGCGGCAAGGTCGAAGATGCCGGGGCCGAGGCGCCCCTGCCCGCCGCAGAGCAGCGCCAGCATCAGCCCGGCTCCGTCATGTCGAGAAAGAGGGTGATGGCGAGCAGATCAGCCGAGCCCCCCGGGCTGAGGTTGCGGGCGGAGAAGCGGCGGTGCAGCCCCTCGGCGGCCTGCCGCCAGCCGGGTGCGCCTACGCCGCCCCGCGCCAGGAAGGCAGCCGCGCCATCCTGGGCGAAACGCAGGCCGGCAGCGCCCCCGCGATGCAGCAGGTTGGTATCCTCAACCTGCGCGATCAGCGCAATGCAAGCCTGCACCCGCGCTGCCTCGGCATCTTCCGGCAGGCGCGCGCGGGCGGCGCGGAGCGCCGGCAGGCCGATGCCATAGGCGGAGGGAAAGCCCGCCGCCGCTTCCGCCCGTGCACCCCCCACCCGATAGCGCCGGCAAGCCATGGCGCCATGGCTGCCGGGGTTCGTCGGTGCTTGGGCGATCTCGGCCCCCCAGCGGCCGGCGACCAGCGGGCCGAGGCGGCCTCGCCATCCTTGAGCCGCACTGAGCCCCGCAGCAGCCACGAGCAGGCCGAGGCCGAAAATCGCCCCGCGATGGGTATTCACCCCTGCGGTTTCGGCCAGCATCGCCGCTTCCGCCGCCAGCCCGATGCGGCGAAGTTCCGCCATCCCGGCATCGCGCGCGCCGGCGGTTGCCAGGGCCAGGAAGAAAGGCTCCAGCACCGCCGCGCTCCGCCGCAGAAGATCGGCATCCATGTCCCGATGCGCGCCGCGATCGCGATGGCTGACGAGGCCGGGCTTGGGATGGGTTTCGACTTCCAGGACCAGGGCGGCGCGGGCAAGCGCGCCGAACTGGCTTGCCCGCGCCTCGGCCGCCGTCGCCTGCGTGAGCAGCGCCCCGCTCACCGCCTGCCCTCGCAGAAGGTAGCGCGGGCGATGAGGGCAACGCCCCCCTTGTCACCCTTCACCGCCACCGGATCGGCGCGCCGCAACTCGCGCCATTGCACGCCACCCCAGGGCCCCAGCACCTCGCCATCGATCCGCATCGGCGCCGCCGCGGCGATCCGCGCGATGCCATCCAGCATGACCAGCGGCGCGGGCGGCAGGTCCCAGAGCAGGTCGAGATCGGAGGTCGGCGCCAGATAGGCGAGCCCGGTGACATGCTGCCAGGCGAGGCTGCCGAAGCACCGCACCCCGGGCGTGAGCGCGAGGAGTGCCGCGATCGCCGGCTGCCAGGCGGGCGGCGCCGCATCCCGTGCAGCCGCGAGCGGCGGGGGCGGCCCGATCGCCGCCACCTCCGCCCGGCGCAACCCAAGCGCGATGCGCCGCTTGCCGGCGGCGGGCGGCAGCGGCAGGCCGAGCGGAATCGCCCCCACGGCGGCGGCATCGGCTTCGCCCTCGTCCCGCCTGCGCACCACCAGCGGCCAGCGATGGAGCGGCCAGAGGCGCAGCACCGGATCATGCGCGAAATCCGGCAGGGCGGCGGTGAGGGACGCCCAACCGGCGGCCGAGGGCGTCACCAGATCATGCCGTCGGCACATCGCCCGTCAGCTGCGCGGCGGGCTGCCGGGCGGCAGGCTACTGGGCGGCAGGCTACTGGGCGGCGGGCTCGGCACCTGGCTGGGCGGCGCGGCCTGGGGCGGGGCTTGCAGCAGCCGCTGCACCCGCTCGGCGATCGCCGCCGCCTTCGCCCGCCCGCCTCGTTCGGCGCCAAGTTGCGCGCGCCTATCCGGCCCGGCCGGCTCCTCCAGCGCCGCCAACACCCCTTGGGCGAGAGCTCCCGGATCGAGCGTCGCCCGGATGCCGCCGGTGAGCGCCAGATTGTCGAGCCCCGGTGCGAAAACCGGGGTGCGGCGCGCCATCTCTTCGAGCGTCTCGACCGAGAGTTTCGTCACCCGCGCCATGGAGGGCAGATCCATCACCGCCGGATGCGCGCCGGGCACCGCGAGCAGCGTTTCGCAGGCAAGCGCGGTGGCGATGAAGGCGCCGGCGGCGCTGCCGCCATAGAGCAAGCCGATGGTGCGATGCCCCGCATCCTGTACCAGCAGCAGCGCCTTGGCGAGATGCGCGAGATATTCGTAGAGGCCCATCAGCTCGTCATGCCGGCTCATGCGCTGGCTGGCGCTGTCAATCAGCACCAGGATCGGCGCATCGCCCCCGCCGCGGATCACGCCAAGCACCTCCTCGGCGAGGGCGAGCGCCCCCTCCGCCCCGAGGGGTATCGCGTCGGCAAGACCGATGACCCGGATGCCGCGGACGCCGCCGAGCGCGCCTTCGCCGCGCAGCAGCCCATCCTCCGCGCGCACCGCATGGCCCGCCGGGAAAAGGGCCGCGAGGATCTCAGCGAGCGTCATCGGCACGCTCCCGCCTGCCCTCGGCGAGGCTGAGGAAAGACCCAGCGCCGAGGCCGGGCACCGCCTCGGGCGCCGGGATGCCGAGCGACTGCCAGACCTCCCGCCCGTCCCGTGCCTGGCCGAAACGCCGCAGCCGCGCGGCGAGGCGCGCCTGCTCCGCCTCCAGTACGGCGAGGCTGAGCGGGTGCCTCCGGCCGAGTTCGGCGATCGCGGCGGCGCGGAAGGCTGCCGGATCATCATCGACGAAGACATCCGCCCCGCCTGTCAGATAGCGGTGCTTGCCACCCATGCTGCGCCAGACGAAGGCGCGATCCTTGGAGTCGAATTCCTCTACCCCGCGATGGGTCTCGATCACCTCCGGCCCGCTCACCGCGATCCGCCCGGGCTCGGAGACGATGAGGCGTGAACAGCACCCCGCGATGAGGCCGCCGCCGCCATAACAGCCGGCCCGGCCACCGATGAGGCCGAGCACCGTGCCCCCCGCCAGCCGCGTCTCGACGATGGCGCGCATCACCTCGGCTATCGCAAGCTCCCCGGCATTGGCCTCCTGCAGGCGTACGCCGCCGGTATCGAAGAGGATGAGCACGTCGCGCCCGAGATCGCGCGCCGCCCGCAGCAGGCCGAGCAGCTTGGCGCCATGCACTTCGCCAAAAGCGCCGCCCATGAAGCGGCCTTCTTGCGCCGCGATGAAAACCTCCCGCGCCGCGAGGCGGCCGCGGCCGATGACGATGCCATCGTCGAACTGCGCCGGAAGATCGAAGAACGACAGATGCGGCGAGATCTCGCGGCATTCGGGGCCGAGGATTTCCTCGAAGCTGGCAGGGTCGGCGAGGTCCGCGATGCGCTGCCGCGCCGTCGCCTCGAACCAGCTCAGCCCTTGGCTCGCTCCATGCGCACCGCTCACGCCTCCGCCTCCTCGATCATGCGCAAGCCCTGGGCCAGGCGCAGCGCCACCATGTCGGGCCGGGCGCCGGCATCGTTGATGGCGATCGCGAGGCCGCCCGCTCCGCGCCGCACGAAATCGGCGATCACCGCCTGCCAGACCGGCGCGAAGCCCCGCACCGGAGTCGCGACTTCGACAGTGCAGCGATCCGCCGGCCCCCGCCGTTCGACAAGCACTTCGAGATTGCCCGAGGCGACGACCCCGACGATCGCGACCGTGCGTCGGCCCTTGGCGGGGCTCGGCGCCGTGAGGGTGAAGGAGAGTTTTTCCATGCGCCTTCCCCTACCAGTTGCGGAAGCGGCTCGGCGGATCGTAAAGCCCGCCTGAGATCTGGACGAGATCCTTGATCGACCGCGCGGCGAGCAGCCGCCGGTCCGCATCGAGCGGATCGATGCCGAGATCCTCCGGCCGCTGGATAACCCGCCGGGCGCGCAGCGCCTCGACCATCCGCGCATCCCGCCCGCGCCCGATCTCGGTGTAGCCGGCAACCCCGCGGATGGCCTGCTCACGCTCGTGCCTGTCGCGGCAGAGGAGGAGGTTGGCGATCCCCTCTTCGGTCACGATATGCGTCACATCGTCGGCGTAGACCATCACCGGGGCGAGATCGAGCGCGAGCTTCTCGGCGAGTTGCAGCGCATCGAGCTTTTCGACGAAGAGCGGGACATTCCTTTCCCCAAAGGTCTCGCCGATCTGCACCACGAGCTTGCGGCCGCGGCGAAGCGGCGCGGGGGAAAGAGGATCGGCCTCAGCCCCGGCGCGCAGCCATGGCGCGCTCGGGTGGCGCCTGCCATGCGGGTCGGAGCCCATGTTCGGCGCACCGCCGAAGCCCGCGATGCGGTTCGCCGTCACGGTCGAGCTATGGCCTTCGAGGTCGATCTGCAGCGTCGCGCCGATGAACATGTCGCAGGCGTAGAGCCCGGCCGTCTGGCAGAAGGCGCGGTTGGAGCGGAGCGAGCCATCCGGGCCGGTGAAGAAGATATCCGGCCGCGCCGCCACATATTCCTCCATGCCGACCTCGGAGCCGAAGCAATGCACCTGGCTCACCCAGCCGGCTTCGATCGCCGGGATCAGCGTCGGATGCGGGTTGAGCGCGAAATGCGTGCAGATCTGGCCGCGCAGGCCGAGCCGCTCGCCATAGGTGGGCAGCAGCAATTCGATCGCCGCCGTGTTGAAGCCGATGCCGTGGTTGAGCCGGCGCACGCCATAAGGGGCGTAGATGCCCTTGAGCGCGATCATCGCGGTGAGGATCTGCGTCTCGGTAATCGCCGCCGGATCGCGGGTAAAGAGCGGCTCGACATAGAAGGGCTTGCCCGCGGCGACCACGAAATGCACCTGGTCCCCAGGGATATCCACGCGCGGCACCCGCTCCACGATCTCGGCCACCTGGGCGATCACCAGCCCACCCTTGAAGCTCGTTGCCTCAACGATCGTCGGCGTATCCTCGGTATTCGGCCCGGTATAGAGGTTGCCCGCGCGATCCGCCGAGACGGCGGCGATCAGCGCCACCTGGGGCGTGAGGTCGATGAAGTAGCGGCCGAAGAGTTCGAGATAGGTATGGACGGCGCCAAGCTCGATCTGCCCGGCGAAGAGCATGCGGGCGATGCGCGCCGCCTGCGGGCCGGAATAGGAATAGTCGAGCCGCCGGGCGATGCCCTTGTCGAAGAGATCGAGATGCTCGGGCAGTACCACGCCCGATTGCACCATGTGCAGATCATGCACCCGGGCGGGATCGACCTCGGCGAGCGCGCGGGCCAGCAGATCGGCCTGCTTCTGATTATCCCCCTCGATGCAGACCCGATCCCCCGGCCGCACCACCGCTTCGAGGAAGGGGCGGAGTGCTGCGGGAGGGACGGACTTGCCTTCGGCATAGGCTGCACCCGCGGCCAGCCGTTCGCTGAGGGCCGCGCGGCTTCGCGTCCAATCGGGCATGCGCAAGCTCCCCCCTCCTTCCGTCCCGGGCCCGCGGGGGTCAACCGGTCCGCGCCCCACCCGCCGTCGGATAGCGAGCCTGAGGTTGGCACAGCTTGGCCGCCCCTCAAAATCCGCCGGGCGGCACCACGAAGCGGCGCGCAGCCGGGCGCCCGGCTGCGGTGATCTCGGCATCGAGGGCTGCGAGAAAGCGGGAGCGATGCTCCTTCGTGAGCGACGCCGGCCCGCGGGTATCGACGCCCATCGAGCGCAGATGCTCGGCGACGGCACGGCCGGCGAGGGCGGAGCCGATATTATCCGTGGTCCAGACATGGCCGCGTGGCGAAAGCGCCCGCCCGCCACGCTCAAGACAGCGGGAGGCGAGCGGAATATCGGCGGTGATGCAGATATCGCCGGGGCCGATACGCTCGGCGATCCAATCATCCGCCGCATCGGGCCCTTCAGGCACCAGGATCAGCGAAACCCCCGGCCGCCCCGAGGGGCGCATCGGCCGCGACCCGTTGGCGACGACGAAGACCGCAAGCCCCCGCCGCTCCGCCACGCGATAGACCTCTTCCCGCACCGGGCAGGCATCGCCATCCACGTAAAGAACCGTCATGCGCCCTTGGTTAGCCGAAGGCTCAGGCGGCCGCCACCTGCATCTCGCCGAGATAGGCTTCGCGGATCTGCTCGTTCTCGCGCAGCTCCGCGGCGGGGCCGGAGAGCACCACCTGGCCGGTTTGCAGCACATAGGCGCGATGGGCGATGGAGAGCGCCATGGCGGCGTTCTGCTCCACCATGAAGATCGTGACACCCTGGCGGTTGATCTGCTGGATGATCTCGAAGGTCTGCTCCACATAGAGCGGCGACAGCCCCATCGAAGGCTCGTCCATGCAGATGAGCTTGGGCCGCGCCATCAGCGCCCGGCCGATCGCCACCATCTGCTGCTCGCCGCCCGACAGCGTGCCGGCAAGCTGGTCACGCCGCTCCTTGACGCGGGGGAAGAGCGTATAGACGCGCTCCAGATCGGCATCGAGATCGGCGCCGCGCTTGCGCGTGAAGGCACCCATTTCGAGATTCTCGAACACCGTCATGCGCGGAAACAGTCGGCGCGCTTCCAGCACCGGAGCGATGCCGCGCTTGACGCGCTCAGCGGTTGGCAGCCGGTCGATCCGCTCGCCCTCGAAGATCACCTCGCCCGAGGTCGGCCGCACGATGCCCATGATCGTCTTCATGGTGGTCGATTTGCCGCAGGCATTGCCGCCGAGCAGGCAGATGATCTCGCCCGAACCGAGGTTGTAGTTGACGTTCTTCAGAACGTGCAGATCGCCGTAGTAGGTATTGACGTTGCGGAACTCAAGCATGGGCGGCGGCCCCCCGGCCGAGATAGGCTTCCAGAACCTGTTCGTTGCGCCGCACCTCGTCCGGCAGACCCTCGGTGAGCTTCTCGCCATGATCGAGGACGATCACCTTGTCGGCGATGCGGGTTACCACGTCGAGCTTGTGCTCGATGATGAGCACGGTGAGGCCAAGGGCATGCAGCCCCTTGATCTGCTCGGCGAGCTCGAGGCTTTCGGAGGTGTTCATCCCCGCCGTCGGCTCATCGAGCAGCAGCAGCTTCGGCTTGGAGGCGAGCGCACGGGAAATCTCCACCCGACGGCGGTTGGCGTAGGAGAGGCCCACCACCGTCTGGGTCAGGCGCGGCACCAGGCGGTTGCCGAAAACCTGGGCGATCTCGACAATCCAGGCGCGCGCCGCCTTTTCCTCGGGCAGAGAGTTGGGGGAGCGGAATACGGCGCTGAGCGGCCCCGCCTTGAGCCGCGCATGCTGGCCGACCATGATGTTCTCTGCAACCGTGAGGGTGCCGAACAGGCGGATATTCTGGAAGGTCCGCGCGATGCCGGCTTTAAGGATCTCGTGCGGCGGCAGACCGAGGATATCCCGGCCGTTGAAGAGAATGCTGCCCTCGCCCGCGCGGGTCAGGCCGGTGATGGTGTTGAAGAGGGTCGATTTGCCGGAGCCGTTCGGCCCGATCACGGCGACGACGCTGCCCTGCGGCACGGTGATGTTCACCTTGTTGAGCGCCACGAGGCCGCCGAAGCGCACGGTGAGATCGCGGATCTCCAGCATCGGCACATCACCCGGCCGCGCCTGATGCGGCACGGTGCCGAGCGCGGAGAGGCGCACATCCTCGGCCCGGATGCGGGTCTGCACCGTTGCGTGCTGCTGCTCGAAGGAAAGCGCGCGCTGGCGGCGGTTGGCGGGGATGAGGCCTTCCCGCCGATAGAGCATCATCAGCACCAGGATGATGCCGAAGATCAGCTCGCTCGCCTGGGTCAGATCGACCGAGCTCATCCAGTTGGAACCGACGGCATCGCCCAGCGCATTGACCCATTGTGTGAGGTCACCCAGGAACCAGGATTGCAGCAGTTGGAGCGCCACCGCGCCGAGCACCACGCCCCAGACGCTGCCGAGGCCGCCGAGCACCACCATGACGAGGATCATCACCGAGACCGGAAAGCCGAACATATCGGGCGTCGCGGTCTGCAGCTTAGCGACGTAGAAGGTGCCGGCCATGCCGGCGAAGCCCGCGCCCATGCCGAAGGCGAGAAGCTTGAAGCGCGTCAGGTCGATGCCCATGGCGCTCGCCGCGATCTCATCATCGCGGATCGCCATCCAGGCCCGGCCGATGCGGCTTTCGCGCAGCCGCGTGCTCGCGAAGATGAGGAAGGCGACGAGCCCGATGCCGACATAGTAATAGGGCGTCGCGTTGATGCCGAAATGATAGCTGAAGACGGTCGGCGCCGCGATGCCGTTGAGCCCGGCGGCGCCATTCGTCAGCCCCGTCCAGTTGCGTGCCACGATCGGCACGATCTCGCCAAAGCCGAGCGTTACGATGGCGAGATAATCACCCCGCAGCCGCAGCGTCGGCGCGCCGAAGAGGACACCGAAGAAGGCGGCGATGACGCCAGACAGCGGCAGCATGATCCAAAAAGAGACGGTGAAATGGACCAGCGCCTGGCCGTTCTGCACGATCTTGTGCACGAGGCCGAGGGCCTGGAACGGCATCCAGAAGCCGCTCCAGGCCGGGGTCAACTGCCAGGAGGTGAGCACGCCATAGGCATAGGCGCCGATCGCGAAGAAGGCGGCATAGCCGAGATCGAGCAGGCCGCAGAAGCCGACGACGACATTGAGGCCGAGAGCGAGCGCGGCATAGGCGGCGGCATTGGCGGCCGAATCGATATTCGCCTGATCGCCGGTGATGACGGGAAACAGCACGGCGAAGAGTGCCAGGGCGCAGATCGCCGCGACGCGGTTGCGCTGCTTGTCGAATGGCGCGGCGAGCCAGCGCCATTTGCCGGGCGGCGCCTCCACCGTATGCAGGGCGTTGGTATTCTCATGCCCCGGCTTGGCATCAGGGGGCGCGGTGGTCGTATCCATGATCCGTGCTCCTCTCTTCAGGACTTGGTGGGGGCGAGGCGGCCGAGCAGGCCCGCCGGCTTGAAGATCAGCACCAGCACCAGCAGCGAGAAGATGATCACATCGGCCCATTTCGCGCCGATATACTGGCCGGCCATCGCCTCGATGAGGCCGATGATGACGCCGCCCAGCATGGCGCCCGGGATATTGCCGATGCCGCCGAGCACGGCGGCGGTAAAGGCGCGCAAGCCGGAGGTGAAGCCGATGCCGAAATTGGTGAAGTTGTAGTAGAGGCCGAAGATGAATCCGGCCGCCCCGGCAAGCGCCGAGCCGAGGAAGAAGGCGGTCATGATGACACGGTTGACATCCACCCCCATCATCAGCGCCGCATCCGGATCCTGCGCCGTCGCCCGCATCGCCTTGCCGAGCTTGCTGCGCTGCACGAACAGATAGAGCCCGCCCATCAGCAGGGCGGAGAGCACCCAGATGATGATCTGGAACACGGTGATCGTCGCGGTGCCGATATGCAGTTTCACCGGCGGGATGGGGTTGGGGAAATTCTTGGTATTCGCGCCAGCGCCGAGCATCACCACGTTCGAGAGCACGTAGGAGACGCCGATCGTCGTGATCATCGCCATCGGCCCCTGCACCCCGCGGAGCGGACGGAGCGCCAGCCGTTCGATGCCGACGCCGAGCATACCGCAGAAGGCCATGGTGACCACGAGCGTTGCGAGCAACACAGCGACGAGCGGCAAACCGTGCATCAGGATGGACTGGCCGTTGAGCCCGAACAGGGTCAGAACGCCCATCGCCACGAAGGAGCCAATCATGAACACGTTGAAATGCGAGAAGTTGATCAGCTCCATGATGCCATAGACGATGGTGAAGCCGAGCGCGAGGAGGGCGTACATCGCGCCCAGGCTCATGCCGTTGACGAATTGCTGGATCAGAAGATCAAGAGACGACATTCATGATATTCCCGGCGGGGTGAAGGTTATCTGAGCTTCAGACTGGCAAGTTCCGCCGGCCCCGGCCTGCCTGCCATCGGGTGATGGTGCGCAGGCCGGGGCCAATACGCGGCGCCGGCGGGGGAGTGGAGCCCGCTTGCCGGGCCTCGAAGCTTGCGGGGTCGCGGCGGCGGGGCATCGGCCACAGCCGTCTCGACCCTCGCGCTCAATCAGCTTTGCGGGGCAACGCCGATGTACTTGTACTGATGGATAGCGTCATCCAGGGGATATTTCGGGTTGTGGACGATCTGGAACACGCTCACCACCCGCTGCTTGATATCGCCATTGCTATCGAAGGCGACCGTCCCTTGCAGCGTATCAACGGTGAGGCCGGCAATCGCCGCGCGCACGTTCTGCCGCGTGGGCTTCTTGCCTTCGCTCACCACTTTCTTGATCGCTGCGATGATGACGAGCGTGCCGTCATAGGAGGTGATGGCGTAATCGTCCGGCGCCTCGTTGAACTTGGAGGTATAGGCGTTCATCCAGTTCGCGATCTTGGGATCTTCCGTCATATGCGGGGAGGCGTTGGTGACATACCAACCTTCCGCCGCGGGGAAGCCCGCGCCGGTCGTGACGTCCGGCGTATACATGCCGTCGCCCGCGCCCTTCTTGATGCTCGGCACGATCTGGTAGCTCTGCTTGACGAGCTTGACACCCGCATTGCTCACGCCGCCGTAGTAGAGCGAGGTCGCGTTGAGGGACTTGATCTTGGTGAGCACGGAAGAATAGTCCGACGCATTCGGGTCGAGCCGGTCGCGGCCGAGCACTTTGAGGCCCTTGGCCGCGGCCTGCTTCTGGAAGGAATCAGCCAGCCCGACGCCATAAGCGCCGCTGTCATCAAGGATATAGACATCCTTGAGGCCGAGCGTTTCGGCATAGAAATTGGCCATGTTCGGGCCCTGGAAGGCGTCGGTCGTCACCGTCCGGAAGAAGGTGGGTTTGCCGGACGGCATGTACTGGGCGGCGAATTGCGGGTTGGTGAGATCGGGGTTGGTCGCAGAGGGGGTGATGAGCGCGATGCTCGCCTCATTCAGAATAGGCACCATCGCCTTGGCCGAGCCGCTCATTTCCGGGCCGACCGCCGCCACCACATGCTGGTTGGAGACGAGCTTGCGGGCGTTGGTGGCGGCCTGGGCGGGGTCATACTGCCCGGCGGTCGGCGTCGCGTTGTTGAGGATCATCGGCTTCAGCGTGTAGCCGGGGATCTCGTTAGCGTCGTTCGCTTGCTGGATGCCAAGGAGCGCGCCGTTCATCATGCGCTTGGCGCCCGCCGCATCCGCCCCGGTGATCGGGAAGGTGAGGCCGATCACCAACTCCTTGGTAGCGGCCTCTGCGCCGCGCGGCAGGCCGATGGCCGCACCAAGCGCGGTGCCCGCGAACAGTGTGGCGGCAGAACGTCTCGTAATCATCGATAGATCTCCTAGATCATGACTTGTACGCATCGTTGCGGCTTTTCCGCCCGCACCAAGAATTGAAGCAAGCATCGCGCCGCCGCAGAAGTCCAGAGGAAATGTGCGGCCGGCCGCAAAGACTCCTTCTCAGCTCTTGAAGGCCTTATCCCATACCGCATAGCTATAGGCGCTGACCGGCTTTTTCGAGATCACAGGTGTCGATTTGGTCGACAGAAGTTCGTTTACCGTCCGATCATAATCGGCCGGCTGCAGATAGCCCCACGGCGTCGTGCCGAGCAGCTTGACCACCTCCTCCACCATCCGGGTTTGGTGTTGCTTCGTCAAAACACCAGCTGTGTCGGCGGCGAGGAGGATTTTTACTGCTTCGGCCTGATGCTTGGCCGCATAATTCCACCCTTCTTTTGAAGCCTTGAGGAAACGGGCGAGCCGATCAACCATCGCGGGCTTGTCGAGCGTCGATTGCAGAACGTAGAGCCCGTCTTCGAGGGTTGCCACACCCTCCTGCTGGTACTTGAAGACGATGAGTTGTGAGGGCTTCATGCCAGCTTCGATGAGCTGCCAATATTCGTTGTAGCTCATGGTCGAAATGCAGGCCGCCTGCTTCTGTAGCAGAGGATCCACGTTGAAGCCCTGCTTGAGCACGGTGACATCGGGGTGCGACCCGCTCGTTGAATAGCCAAGCTTGGCCATCCAGGAGAGGAACGGATATTCGTTGCCCGAGAACCAGACGCCGAGCGTCTTGCCCTTGAAGTCGGCCGGCGTCTTGATCCCGCTATCCTTGCGGCAGGTCAGTTCCATGCCGGAATGCTGGAAGACCTGGGCGATATTGACGATCGGAACGCCCTTCTCGCGCGTCGCGAGCGCCGAGGGCATCCAGTCGATCACCACATCGGCGCCGCCGCCAGCCAGCACCTGATCCGGGTTGATGTCCGGCCCGCCCGGCTTGATGGTAACGTCGAGGTTCTCAGCCTTGTAGAAGCCCTTTGCCTGGGCCACGTAATAGCCGACGAACTGCCCTTGCGTAACCCATTTGAGTTGCAGCGTCAGCGCATCCGCCGCCTTCGCCTCCCGCACCGCGAGCGGCGCCAGTGCCGCCAAAAGCAGCAGCCCGCCCGCCTTTAGTACAAGCCGCCTCATTCTTTCGCGCATCCAATCCTCCCTCGTCATTGAGATCATGGACGGCGGAGCAAGTTTGATGCCGTGGCGCCCCCAAGGCCCAAGCTAGCTGCCGCCGCCGAGGCACGCCAAGCCGCCGCTGGCCCGCGCGAGGCCGGCCGGGGCGCAGTCTTCGCCGCCTTAAGGCCGCCCGCCCCGCAGGGAGGGGTGCCAGAAGGTCAGCAGTCGCTCGAGCCCCGCGATGAGCGCGAAGCTGACCGAACCCGCAAGTGCCGCGACGCCGATCGTCGCCCAGACGACATCGAGGTTCATCCGCGCCGCCTCGGTAGAAATGCGAAAACCCATGCCCCGCGTCGGCGTGCCGAAGAATTCGGCGACGACCGCGCCGATCAGCGCCAGGGTGGAATTGAGCTTGAGCGCGGTGAAGATCATCGGCAAGGCCGCAGGCAGGCGCAGGTGGAGAAGCGTGCGCCAATAGCCCGCGGCATAGGTCCGCATCAGGTCGCGCTCCATCGCCCCGGCTTCACCGAGGCCCGCGCGGGTGTTCACGAGCATCGGGAACAGTGTCATGAGTACCACCACGGCGGCCTTGGAAGGCCAGCCAAAACCGAACCACATGATGGTAATAGGGGCAATGCCGATGATCGGCATGGCGCTGACGAGATTGCCCAAGGGCGTCAGCCCGCGCTGCAGGAAGGGCGAACGGTCGATCGCGAGGGCGAGCAGGAAGCCAGCCCCGCAGCCGATGGCGTAGCCGGCGACCACCGCATGCAGAAAGGTCTGGGCGAAATCCTCCCACAGGATGCCGAGATGGCTTTCGATCGCCCGCCAGATCGCCGAAGGCGGCGGCAGGATCACGAAAGGCACATGCAGGCCGAGCACCAGCATCTCCCACAGCCAAAGCAGCAGCAGGCCGAAGAGGATCGGCGTCGCCAGCCGGTCCGTCCGCCCTTCGCCGCGCGCGAAGAGCGTGAGGGCTGCGAGCATCAGGGCAAGGCCGATCGCGCCGGTCACCCAGGGATAGTGGTTCGGCACGAGCAGATCGGCCCGCGCCAGCGTGCAGAAGAAGAGGGCCGCCGCCGCCATGATCCATTGCGCGCCGCGCCGCTCGTCCCGCGGCCCGGGGCTCACAGCCGGCCTCCGCGCCCGGCAATGAGGGCGCGCTCGGCGAGCGTCACCAGCATCAGCGCGAAGAGGGCGAGCAGGCTCGCCATCACCAGCGCGCTCCACATCATCATCGTCTGCCCGTAATAGCTCCCGGCCAGCAGCCGGGCACCCAGCCCGACCTGGGCACCTGTCGGCATTTCGGCGACGATCGCACCCGTCACCGCGAGTGCGACCGCGACCTTGAGGCTCGGGAACAGGAAGTTCATCGAGGCCGGCCAGCGCAGCTTGGTGAAGACCATCGGGCGATCCGCGCTATAGGTGCGCATGAGGTCAAGCAACATGGGATCGGGCGTGCGGAAGCCCTTCACCATGCCGACGGTGACGGGAAAGAAGGTGAGGTAGCCCACAATCAGCGCCTTGGGCGCCAGGCCATGCACCCCGATCGCGCCGAGGGCGACCACCAGCATCGGCGCGATGGCGAGGATCGGCACCATCTGGCTCGCGATCACCCAGGGCATCACCGACCGATCGAGCACGCGGGCATGCAGGATGCCGATCGCGAGGAGAATGCCGAAGAGCGTGCCGATGACGAGGCCGGCGCCTGCCGCTTCAGCCGTATAGGCAGCCTGCAGCAGGAGGTTGCGCGGCGAGGTGAGCGGGTAGCCGAAGACGCTGTCGAGGAGCGCGCTCATGATCTGGTCCGGCGCCGGCAGCACGGGCCTGTCCATCGACCAGCAGGCCCGCACCACCGCCCAGAGATTGCCCTGCTGATCGGGGTCCATCAGCGCGCGCGCCTGGGGCAGGTTGAGCCAGATCGCCGCAGCATACCAGAGGATCAGCACCACGGCGAGCACCGTCGGGATCGGCAGGATCCGCCCGGCATAGGCCGCGCACCGGCGCTCAGACATGGGCGTAGCCGATATGCAGCGCCTCGCGCACGCGCTTGGAGAGCGCGATGAAGCCCGGACTCTCGCGATCCTCAAGGCGGCGAGCGAGCGGCAGGTCGCTCTCGATGATCTCCACGATCCGGCCCGGCCGGGCCGACATCACCACGATATGGGTGGAGAGGAATACCGCCTCGGGGATTGAATGGGTAACGAAGACGCCGGTGAGGCCGGTACGCGTCCAAAGTTCGTGCAAGTGCAGGTTGAGCCCATCGCGGGTGATCTCGTCGAGCGCGCCGAAAGGCTCGTCCATCAGCAGCAGGCTCGGCTCGAAGCTCAGCGCCCGGGCGATCGAGACCCGCTGCTGCATGCCACCCGAGAGCTGCCAGGGGAATTTCCGCGCCACATCGGCCAGCCCCACGAGGTCGAGATGCCGGCGCGCCTCCCGCTCGCGCTCGGCGCGGCCAAGGCCCATGATTTCGAGCGGCAGGGTGACGTTGCGCAGCACCGTGCGCCAGGGCAGCAGGGCTGGCGCCTGAAACACATAGCCATAGGCGCGGGCGAGGCGGGCGGCACCCGGCGTCATGCCTTGCACCCGCAGCAGGCCGCCGCTCGGCTGCACGAGGTCGGCGATAGCGCGCAGCAAGGTCGTCTTGCCGCAGCCGGACGGGCCGATGAGCGAGACGAAGGCGCCCTGCGGCACCACGAGATCGATCTCCGATAGCGCAAGGGTCGCCCCCGCTCCTTCGCCGAAGCGGATGGAAAGCTTCTCCGCCACCACCGCCGCCTCCCGCGGCGAAGGCGCCGATGCCGGGGCGGCGGCCACCGCTGTCACCGCCGCACTCATGCCGCCTCGCGCTCGGCAAGCAGCCGATCCATCGCCAGCACGGCTTGCAAGATGACATGGGCGCCGGCCGCGACATGCTCGACTTCGGCGCTTTCCAACTCGTTATGGCTGACCCCGCCGGCGCAGGGCACGAAGACCATGGTGGTCGGCGCAACGGCGGCGATATAGGCCGAATCATGCCCGGCGCCGGACACGATATCCCGGTGCGGCAAGCCCGCCGCCTCCGCCGCCTCGCGCACGGCCCGGACGCAGGCGGCATCGAAGCGCACGGCGGGGGAGTTCCAGATCTGCGTGAGGGCCGCCGAAACCCCGCTCGCCGCGGCGATCTCGGCGATGCGCTGGTCGAGCTTGCGCTCCATCTCGGCCAGCACCGCATCCTCGGGGTGACGGAAATCGACGGTGAAGAAGGTCTCGCCCGGGATGACGTTGCGGCTATTGGGCCGCGCCTCGATGAGGCCGACGGTGCCGACCGCATCGGGTGCGTGTTCCATCGCGATGTGATGCACTGCCTCGATCATCCGCGCGGCGGCGAGCAGCGCATCGTGGCGCAGCCGCATCGGCGTGGAGCCGGCATGGCTGTCATTGCCCGTCACCGTCACTTCGTACCAGCGCATGCCCTGCACGCCTGTGACGACGCCGATGACCTTGCCTTCCGCTTCGAGGATCGGCCCCTGCTCGATATGCAGTTCGAAATGCGCGGCGAGCGGATGGGCGCCACAGGGCTCGGGGCCGACGAAGCCGATCTCGTGCAGCGCATCGCTGAAGCGGATGCCCTCGCGGTCCTCGCGCGCATAGGCCCATTCGCGCGAGAATTTCCCCGCGAAAACGCCGGAGGCGAGCATGGCCGGGGCGAAGCGACTGCCTTCCTCGTTGGTCCAGTTGATGATCTCGATCGGCCGCTGCGTCTCGTAACCCGCATCCTTGAGCGTGCGCAGCACTTCGAGCCCGGCGAGCACGCCGATGATGCCATCGAATTTGCCGCCCGTCGGCTGGGTATCGAGATGGCTGCCGATGGCGATGGGGGCGAGGCTGTCATCCTTGCCCGGCCGGCGGGCGAAGATATTGCCCATGTCGTCGATCGCGATGCGGCAGCCCGCGGCCTCGCAGGCGGCGATGAACCAGCGCCGCACCTCGGCATCGAGCGCGGTGAGCGTCAGCCGCTTGACGCCACCCTTCGCCGTCGCGCCGATCCGCGCGGTCTCCATCACCGTATCCCAGAGCCGCGCCGGGTCGATTGTCAGGTTGCTCGGGATCGTCATGGGATCGGAAGCCTTCCGTTCAGGAGGATGCAGGCTCAACGCGGAGCGGATTGTTCGGATGCTCCTTCCAGGTTGCGAAGGGCAGGCCGGTTTCGACCGGTCGCATCGTGATGCAGCCATCCACCGGGCAGACGTGGCTGCAGAGATTGCAGCCGACGCACTCCTCGTCGATCACCTCATAATGGCGCCGCCCGTCCTGCCGCGTGGCGCTGATCGCCTGATGCGCGGTATCCTCGCAGGCGATGTGGCAGAGGCCGCACTGGATGCAGTGCTCCTGATCGATATGGGCGATGGTCTTGAAATTGATGTCGAGATCTTCCCAATGGACGAAGTTCGGCGTCGCCGCCCCCTGGAAATCCCGCAGCCGGGCATGGCCCTTGCCATCCATCCAGGTGGCGAGGCCATCCGTCAGATCGTCGATGATTCGGAAACCGTGATGCATCGCGGCCGTGCAGATCTGCACCGTGCCGGCGCCGAGGGCGATGAATTCCGCCGCGTCCCGCCAGGTGGAAATACCGCCGATGCCCGAGATCGGCAGGCCCGGCATATCGGCGGCGCGCGCGATCTCCCCCACCATGCGCAGCGCGATAGGCTTGACGCCCGGCCCGCAATAGCCGCCATGCGTGCCCAAGCCCCCCACCACCGGCTCAGGCGCCATACGGTCGAGATCCACCGAGACGATCGACATGATGGTGTTGATGAGCGAAACGGCATCCGCGCCGCCGCGATAGGCGGCCCGTGCCGGCTGCAGGATATCCGTCACGTTCGGTGTCAGCTTCACGATCACCGGCATGCGGGTGTTCTGCTTGCACCAGCGCGTGACCATCTCGACATACTCAGGCACCTGGCCGACCGCGGCGCCCATGCCACGCTCGCTCATGCCGTGCGGGCAGCCGAAATTCAGCTCGATCCCGTCCGCGCCGGTCTCCTCCACCCGCGGCAGGATCGCTTTCCAGGCCTCCTCGACGCAGGGCACCATGAGGCTGACGACGATCGCGCGGTCAGGAAAATCGCGTTTGACGCTCTTGATCTCCTGGAGATTGAGCTCGAGCGGCCGATCGGTGATCAGCTCGATATTATTGAAGCCCATGATGCGGTGCCCGCCATAGGAGATCGCACCGTAGCGGCTCGACACGTTGACGACCGGCGGATCCTCGCCGAGCGTCTTCCACACGACGCCGCCCCAGCCGGCCTTCAGCGCGCGGACGACGTTGTATTCCTTGTCGGTCGGCGGGGCGGAGGCGAGCCAGAAGGGATTCGGGGAGCGGATGCCGGCGAAGGTGACGGAAAGGTCTGCCATAGGGTGCCTCCTGCTGTCTCTCTCTGCCGCCGGCTCAGGCCGTGAGCGCGCGATGGATCGCGGAGGCGGCGTCTCGCCCATGCGCCACCGCCTGCACCGTGAGATCCTGCCCGACGCCCACGCAATCGCCGCCGGCGAAGACCCCGGGCAGGGAGGTGCGATAGTCGGCATCGACCGCGATGCGGCGGCCGGCGAGGCCCGGCCGCGCCGCCGCGGCGAGGGATTCGGGCAGGAAGCTCTGCCCCACCGCCTTGAGGATGAGATCGACGAACAGCGTCACCACCTCCTCGGTCTCGACCAGCACGCCGCCTTCGAGCCGCGTGCGGACGAGGTT
Organism: Acidisoma sp. C75; assembly: GCF_054665095.1. NCBI lineage: Bacteria > Pseudomonadati > Pseudomonadota > Alphaproteobacteria > Acetobacterales > Acidocellaceae > Acidisoma > Acidisoma sp. C75. Next base: position 36,346 of record NZ_BAAFHD010000006.1, on the reverse strand, counting down.
GAAGCGGGCGGCCCGGCCATCGGGCCCCGGTTCGATCGCGCGCGGAGCGAGCCAATGGCGGATGCCGACGCCATGGGTCTGCGCCCATTCCTGCTCCACCTTCGTCGCCCCCATCTGGGCGGGGCCGCGGCGGTAGATGATCGTCACCGTCTCGGCGCCGAGCATCTTGAGCTGGCTCGCCGCGTCGATCGCGGTATTGCCGCCTCCGACGATCACCGCATGCCCCTGGGCGAGACGGGCCGCGGCGAGCGGTTCCTGCCGCAGCGTTTCGATAAAATCGACGGCGTCGAGCACGCCCGGCAGCTCTTCGCCCGGCACGCCGAGCCCGTTCGGCGCGGCAAGGCCGAGGCCGAGGAAGACCGCATCGAAGCTCTGGCGCAGATGGTCGATCGTGATGTCGCTGCCGATCCGCACGCCATATTCGATGCTGATGCCGTCGATACCGAGGATAAACTCCACCTCGCGGGCGGCGAAATCATCCACCAGCTTGTAGGCGGCGATGCCGTATTCGTTGAGCCCGCCCGGCTTGGGCCGCGCTTCGTAGATCACCACCTCATGGCCGAGGCGGGCGAGCCTATGGGCGCAGGCGAGGCCGGCGGGCCCAGCCCCCACCACGGCGATGCGCCGGCCGGTCAGCGCCGCGCGGGTGAAGGGCTGCTCGCCTTTGGCGAGCAGATCGTCGGTCGCGTAGCGCTGCAGCGCGCCGATCATCACCGGCTTGCTCTCCTGTGCATTGCGCACGCAAGCCTCTTCACAGAGGATCTCGGTCGGGCAGACGCGGGCGCAGCTGCCGCCGAGGATATTGCTCTCAAGGATGGTGAGCGCCGAGCCGCGCAGGTTGCCGGTGCGGACCTTGCCGATGAAGCCCGGAATGTCGATCCCCGTCGGGCAGGCTTCGATGCAGGGCGCATCGTAGCAGAAATAGCAGCGGTCGGCTTCCAGCCGCGCCTCGTCCGCCGTCAGTGGCGGGGTCATCTCGCCCAGCCGGGCCGCGACCTCCGCCGCGCTGCCGCAGGCGCCAATCCTGAAAGCATGACCCTGTCCCGACATCCCGCCTCCATTCCGCGCAAAGGCGGATGCTGCTGAAACCGCACCAAGGTGTCAACGGAGCGATGAGAACCCTTCCCAAGAGCGCCGCGCCGGTTCACCATGGGCGGGTTCTTTCGTGCAGGAGGATGCCATGTCCCTTCTCATCCGCGGTGGCGAGGTCGTGACGGCCGAGCGGCAGGTGCGGGCGGATGTGCTCTGCGAGGGCGGCAAGATCGTCGCCGTCGGGGCGGCCCTCGAAGCGCCGGCGGGCACCGAGACGATCGATGCCGGCGGCCTGCTCGTCATGCCGGGCGGGATCGACCCCCACACCCATATGGAACTGCCCTTCATGGGCACCGTCGCCTCCGAGGATTTCTTCACCGGCACCGCCGCGGGGCTGGCCGGCGGCACCACGATGATCATCGATTTCGTCATCCCGGCCGCCGGGGCTTCGCTGCTGGAGAGCTATCACACCTGGCGCGGCTGGGCGGAAAAGGCTGCGGCCGACTATAGCTTCCATGTCGCCGTCACCCACTGGTCGGACCAGGTGCATGAGGAGATGGGCGTGCTCACGCGCGCGCATGGCGTCAACAGCTTCAAGCACTTCATGGCCTATAAGGGCGCCATCATGGTGGAGGACGATACCCTCCTCAAGAGCTTCACCCGGGCGCTGGAACTGGGCGCGGTGCCGACCGTGCATGCCGAGAATGGCGAAGCGGTCGCCTATCTCCAGCAGAGCCTGCTGGCGCGGGGGATCACCGGGCCGGAAGGCCATGCCCTCTCCCGCCCGCCGGCGGTGGAGGGCGAAGCCGCGACCCGCGCCATCGCGATCGCGGGGCTGATCGGCGCGCCGCTCTACATCGTGCATGTATCGACCGCGGAAGCCGCCGCTGCCATCGCCCGCGCCCGCGCCGAGGGCCAGCGTGTCTATGGCGAGGTGCTGGCCCAGCACCTGGTGATCGACGAAAGCGTCTATCAGAACCGGGATTTCGCCACCGCCGCCGCCCATGTCATGAGCCCGCCCTTCCGGCCGAAGCACCATCAGCAGGCGCTCTGGGCAGGGCTCGCCGCCGGGCAGCTGCAAACCACGGCGACCGACCATTGCGCCTTCTGCGCGCCGCAAAAGGCAATGGGGCGGGAGAATTTCACCATGATCCCGAACGGCACGGCCGGGATCGAGGACCGGATGAGCGTGCTCTGGCACTACGGCGTACGCACCGGCCGGCTGACGCCTTCAGAATTCGTCGCCGTCACCTCCGCAAATACCGCCCGCATCTTCAACATCTATCCCCGCAAGGGCGCGGTGGAAGCCGGTGCCGATGCCGATCTCGTGCTGTGGGATCCGGCGGCAAGCCGCACCATCTCTGCCAAGACCCATCACCAGAACGTCGATTTCAACGTCTATGAGGGGATGGAGGTGACGGGCCTTGCCGCCACCACGATCGCGCAAGGCCGCATCGCCTGGCACCGCGGCGAACTGCGGGCCGAGCGTGGCGCCGGCCGCTATGTCGAGCGGCCGTGCTTCCCGCCGAGCCTCGCGGCCCAGACGCTGCTCAACGCCGCCCGCGCGCCGAAGCCGGTCGCGCGCTGAGAGCGTCCCCGCTTGCGTCCATCCAGACGCAAGGAAGGTTATGGAGTTGCCCAATCACCCGAGAAAGTCGTGCCGTCCGGTCGCTTTCCCCGGCTGGCGCCGATCCGGCAAGCGGGGCCCGCGGCCCGCTCGGCGGGGTAGAGCTCAGACCGCGCCGGGGGCGCGATCCGCAGCCCGTGGGCCAGGCCGCCCTCAATGCGGCTTCGGCCTCAGGATCGCGATCAGATTATCGTCCGTCGGCAGGCCCAGATACCAAGGCACCGTCATCGTGAAACCCGCTGAACCGGCCAGGCGATGAAGCGAGCTTTTGGTGAAATAGTTACAATGATCCGGGTATCTGAAGCCACACCAGCGCCGCTGCATGAGTTTCCGATTGAGCGAGTCGAAGTTCGGAACCTTAACAACGACGATGGAGCCAGGCCGCATCTTCGGCCTCAGGGCACACAGCACATCCCGCGCATCGGCGTCATGTTCAAGGTATGAACGCAGGATCGCCGCGGAGAAAAACGCATCCTGGAAGTGCTTGATACCGTCGGCCGCCGCCATCTGGATGGCACGCCCACCCTTTCTCGCGAAGACCGCATCCGCCGAACGCGCGAGGCCTGCGGAAATCTCGATGCCATAAGGCGTAAGGCCGGGCTTCAAAGCGGCGCTGAAGCCGCCATTGCCGCAGCCAAGATCGATCACCGGCCCCGCTTCCGCGAATTTATTGACGATATCGGCCGGCTGCACGCGAGGAAAGATCCTGAAGCGCCATTTCGTTGATTGATCTATGAAATCAAGCAACGGATAGTTCTTTTTCCTGAACGCCGCCTCCTCCGCATGGGTGTTTTCCCAGGCCAGCTCCTCCGCAAAGGCGGAAGCCAGCGGCACTTCGGGCAGGAAGGCGAAGCCGCATTGCCGGCATGAGACGATGCGCCAGGCATCTCTGCGATATTTTGTGGGAAGACCCTGCCGCCCCGGCGCCAGGCAGATCGGGCAATCGCGCTCCCGCCGCAAGATTTTCTTAACTTCTGTCATTGTCGCTTCCCAAGGCGCTTGCAGCAGCCCCTTACGCCGCGCGCCCCCCGGGGGAAGTGCTGGCTCCGCCGCCCGCCCCTGGAGGCGTCTGGTAAAAGGCCTGGATCTCGATACAGGCCCAGGGGATCGCCTCACCCACCCGCCGGTTCAGCCGCCACCACCAGCGCTGATTTTCGAGCGGATTGAGAATGCCTTCCGAGGCAATGCGGAAGCCGCGCAGGCTGAGCAGGCTGAGGCCGGAGAGCGCCTGCATCCGGCCGAGGAAGCTTCGCTGCGAAAAGGTCTGGATATGGCTCCAATGGCGCGCCGGGTTCCGGCGCAGCGTCCAACTCACATAAGCCGCCCGCGCCCAGGCGAGTGGCGGCAGGAAGATCGGCACGCCCACGATCAGCCGTCCGCCCGGCTTGAGAACCCGCTCCAGCGCCGGAATGGCGCGGTCGAGGTCGGCGAGATGTTCAAGAACCTGCTCGCAGACAACAACGTCGTAGCGTTCTGAAGGAACTTCCGGCATGCCCGCCATAAGGTCGCTCCGCTTGATATCGCGGAACAGATGTTCGCCATAGAAATCCCGCGCGAGATAATCGGCGCCGTCCAGATCGATCGCGTGGAAATGCGGGCGCGGCTCCAGATGGCGCAGGAGGGAGGCCGTGCCGAAACCGACATCGAGCACTTCCATCCGTTGGCCGAGGGCCAGAAACGCCGCCGCCCATCGGTCGATATCCTCCGCCGCGGCATCATACCGTGCCTGGCGCAGGCTGTAGCGCGGGGCGCGGGTCGGATCGACACCGAATGCCAGGGCGGGCGGCTTCCCCCGAGGCGGCAGGGGCATCGGACAGTACAAGGCCGTCGGTTGATGCGTATCGTCAATCATCTTGCGCTGCTTTGGGTCTTTTCGCGATGGTGCAGAGGCCGAGCCTGCGGGGAAGCCTTCGCAGAAGCCGCTTACGATTGAATTACGCTCCAAAAACGACATTTCATTTCAATCTCTGCTAGCACCAGTTTTCAGGTTCTGGAGCGGCGCAATCGCGATGATGGCGCTGGCGTCACCTCGGCGCCGCTCACGACCTTGCTGAGCGCCAGCGCGCCTGGCGGGCGCGGGCGGCGCATGGCCACGCCCGCCCGCTCCCCCGATGCCTGGCCCCCACTTGCTTGACAGGGCCTGGCATGAGTGTTGGGCTCGCCTTCCAACGATCAACAATAACCGCCTGGCCCACCCAGGCGGGAGGAGAGCTGGTGAGCACCATCACCTACCTCACGCGCATCGAATTCGGCGAAGGCGAGTTGCGGCGGCTGCCAGAATTCCTGGCGGAGCTTGGCGCCCGCCGCCCGCTGATCGCGACCGATCGCGGCATCGTCGCGAGCGGTCTTGCCGCGCGCGTCACCGATCTGCTGCCGGGCGCGCCGCTCTTCGACGGGACGCCCGCCAACCCGACCGAGGAGGCGGTGCAGGCCGCCCTCGCCCTCTATCGCGCCGAGGGCTGCGACGCGATCCTGGGCTTCGGCGGCGGCTCCTCGATCGATCTCGCCAAGGCGGTGCGGCTGCTCACCGGGCATGCCGAGCCGCTCGTGCAATATGCCGCTGTCGAAGGCGGCTCAGCCCGCATCCATGGCCGCATCTGCCCGATGATCGCGATCCCGACCACGGCGGGCACTGGCTCCGAAGTCGGACGCGGGGCGCTCATCACCCTCGCCGATGGCCGCAAGCTCGGCATTCTCTCCCCGCATATCCTGCCCTCGATCGCGCTCTGTGATCCGGAGCTGACCTACGGCCTGCCACCGATGCTCACTGCCGCCACCGGCATGGATGCCATTTCCCATTGCCTTGAGACCTTCATGGCGCCGGCCTTCAACCCGCCCGCCGAGGCAATCGCGCTGCATGGGCTTGCGGCGGCCCTCGGCGCCATCGAAACCGCGGTCGCCGAGGGCCGCCAGGCGGAAGCCCGGCGGCAGATGATGGTGGCCGCCTTCGAAGGCGCCATGGCCTTCCAGAAGGGCCTCGGCGCGGTGCATGCGCTCACCCATCCCTTGGGTGCCATCCGCAGCCTCAACCTGCATCATGGCACGCTCAACGCCGTGCTCATGCCCGAGGTGCTCCGCTTCAACCGCCCGGCGATTGGCGGGAAATGGGCGATCCTACAGGAGCGCATGGGCGGCCCGCCGGATGAGGTGATCGCCGGGCTCAATCGGCGGCTCGGCCTGCCCCCGGGCCTCGCGGCGATGGGGGTGACGGAGGCGATGATGGATCAGGTGGCGGAAGCGGCCTTGCGCGATCACTGCCACGCCACCAATCCGCGGCCAGCGACGGCCGCCGAGTATCGCGCGATCTTGCGCGCCGCAGCATAGTTTGCCGCAGGGCAGCGTAGCTTTTGCCTCTGGCGAGATCAAAAATTTTGCCCCATGCTCACGCTCCAAGCCGCAGCTCGACATGCGGCAGCGCAGGGGAAAGGTCACCGGAATGAGGAACACGCGTCGCACGCTCATCACGCTCGCCATCGCAGGCGGGCTTTTCGCCGCCGTCAGCCCGGCCCAGGCCAAGGAGTGGCGCATCGGCTTCGTGCCGAAGCTCATCGGCATTCCCTATTTCAATGCCATGAAGGAAGGGCTCGACAAGGGCGGCAAGGCATTCGGCGCCAAGATCATCTACCAGGGCCCGACGACGGCCTCCGTCTCTGGCCAGGCAGAGATCGCCCAAGGCATGATCAATCATCACCTCGATGCCGTCGGCGTTTCCGCCAATAGCCCGACCGCGCTCGAGGTGCAGGCCAACCGCGCCAAAAAGGCCGGCATCCTGTTCTATTCGAGCGATTCGCAGGTCGATGGCGATGCCGTCTCGCTCCGCGTCTCCCAGGCGAACGACCAGGATATCGGTTTCGCCTGCGCCGATCAGGTGGCCCAGCAGATCGGCGGCTCGGGCGATATCGCCCTCGTCTCCGGCGGCCCGACGGCGACCAACCTCAACGTCTGGATCGGCTATATCAAGCAGCGCATCGCGCAGAAATATCCCAACATCAAGATCGTCAGCATCCAATATGCCGGCGAGGATATCAGCAAAGCGACGGACCTGACGGCGCAGCTGCTCTCCGCCTATCCGCATCTGAAGGGCATCATCGGCGTCAATTCCACTGCCGTTCCGGGCGCGGCCCAGGCGGTGCTGCGCGCCGGGCTCACCGGCAAGGTCGCCGTCACCGGCGTGACCGATCCGAACACCATCCGCACCTATGTGAATGACGGCACGGTCAAATCCGTCGTGCTCTGGAACCCGATCGATCTCGGCTATCTCACCGTCTGGGGCGTGGTGCAGGAACTCGAACACAAGCCGTTGCAGGCTCAAAACACCGTGCCCGGCCTCGGCACCATCAGCTACGATGCGGCCACCAAGACTCTGCTGCTCGGCAAGCCGCTGATCATCGACAAGTCGAACATCGGCCTCAACTTCTGAGCCGCAAGCGGCCCCGCCATGCGGCGTGTCGAACTGCGCGGGATCGCCAAGAACTTCGGTGGCGTCCACGCCCTCAAAGGGGTGGATGCTACCATCGAGGTGGGCCGCGTGCTGGTGCTTCTCGGTGAGAACGGCGCCGGCAAATCCACCCTCATCAAGGTGATGACGGGGGCGGTGCGGCCCGATGGCGGGGAGATCCTGATCGACGGCACCCGCATCGCCCTCAGAGACCCCGAGCATGCCAATAGCCTCGGCATCGCTGCGGTCTATCAGGAGCCGATGATCTATCCGCATCTCTCGGTGCTCGAAAATATCTTCGTCGGGCGGGAGATGACGGATGCCTTCGGCCTCGTGCAGAAGGCGCGCATGGCCGAAGCGGTGCGCCCCTGGCTCGCCGAGCTTGACCTGCCGGAGAGCATCCTCGGCCGCGGCATGGGCTCGCTCGGCCTCGGCCATATGCAGCTCGTCCTCATCGCCCAGGCGCTGGTGCAGGATGCGCGTGTGATCATCCTCGACGAGCCGACCTCGATCCTCTCCCGCGCCGAGACGGACCGGCTGGTCGAGATCATCAAGCGGCTGAAGGCGAATGGCCGCGCCATCGTCTATATTACGCATCGGCTGGAGGAAGTGCCGCGCATCGGCGATCAGGTGACGGTGCTGACGGACGGGCGCGTCACCGGCAACTATCCGGCGCGGGAGGTCTCCGGCGAGCGGCTGCTGCAACTCATGGCCGGCAAATCGAGCGAGGCCCAGGCAGCCGAGGTCGAGGCCGCACGCCATGCAGCGGTTGACGGCAAGCCCCTGCTCAGCCTGCGCGGCCTCTCGCATCCGCATTTCTTCTCGAACGTCGATTGGGATATCCCGGCCGGCGCCATCACCGGCGTCTATGGGCTGGTGGGCGCCGGGCGCTCGGAGGTCGCGATGAGCGTCTTCGGCGCGCTCGCCCCGGCTGGCGGCACCATCACGCTCGACGGGCAGCCGATCGCGCCGCGCTCCCCGGCCGAGGCCATGCGCCTCGGCATCGGCTACCTGCCGGAAGACCGCAAGCGCCAGGGCATCTTCTCGCCACGGTCGCTCGAGAGCAACCTCACCAGCAATGCGCTCGGCCGCTTCCAGCGGCGCGGCCTGCTCGATTTCGCCGCCTTGCAGGTCGAGGCGCTGCGCATGATCCGGCATTTCGGCATCAAGGTGCCGGGGCCTGAAACCGCGATCGGCGCGCTTTCCGGCGGCAACCAGCAGAAGGGGCTTTTCGCGCGCTGGGCCGGCCGGCCGCTCAAGCTCCTCATCCTCGACGAGCCGACGCGCGGGATCGATCTGCGCACCAAGGAAGAAATCCACGATTTCATCCGCGGCCTCGCCCGCGCCGGCCTCGCCGTCGTCGTCATCTCCTCCGATCTTGCGGAAATCCTCGCCCTCGCCCAGCGGATGATCGTCATGCGCCAGGGCCGCGTCGTGGACCGCATGCAGGGCACCGAGATCGCGGCGGAACGCGTGCTCGCGGCAGCCCTCGGCACCGGTGGCGCGCATAGCGCCGGGCAAGATGCGGGGCATGCGGCGTGAGGGGCTGGCGCGGGCTCCTGCCCCTACGGGAAGCGGCGCTGCTCGGCGCGCTGCTGCTCGTCACCCTCGCCGTCAGCCTCATCTCCCACGGCGCCTTCTGGGATCCGGTCAATCTCCGCGCGCTGATGGTGACGGCCGCGATCACCGCGATTCCGGCGACCGGCATGACGATGGTGATCCTCACCGGCGGCATCGATGTCTCCATCGGCTCGATCCTCGGCCTTGTCGCCGCCATCTGCGGCACGGCTTTCGAAGCGCATTGGCCGCTCTGGATCGTCATGCCGATGTTCGGCGTCATCGGCGGGCTCCTGGGCGCGGTCAACGCCGCCATCATCCTGCCGGGGCGCGTGCCCCCCGTGGTCGCAACACTCGGCACGCTCAGCATCTATCGCATGTGCGTCTTCCTCGTCACCGGCAGCAACTGGATCACCACGATCCCCGGCGCACTGACGACGATCTTCATCGCCCTCCGCATCGCCATCTTCCCGGTGGCGAGCGTGCTGGCGCTGCTGCTGATGGCCGCCGTCGCCTTCCTGCTGCGCCGGCACCGAACCGGCCGACACATCTACGCCATCGGCAATAACGACGAGGCGGCGCGGCTGGCGGGCATCCGCGTCACGCTCATCCGTGCCGGCACTTACGTCTTTCTCGGCATCTGCACCGGCTTCGCGGCGCTTTTGCAACTCGGGCAAAGCCCGCTCGTGCAGACCTCGACCGGCACCGGTTTCGAGCTGACCGTGATCGCGGCGGTGGTGCTCGGCGGCACCGAGCTTTCCGGCGGCCGCGGCTCCATCCTCGGCACGCTGCTCGGCACGCTCATCGTCGGGCTCGTCACGGATGCGATCGTGCTCATCCATGTGCAGCCCTTCTGGGGTGGCGTCATCCTCGGCCTCATCATCCTCGCCTCGGTCGGCGCGGGGCGCGGCAGGGGCGAAAGCGCGAAGGGATTGGCCTGAGATGGCTCTGCGCTTCGGCCGCATCCTGCTGCTCCTGCTTATCGCCTTCGCCGTGCTCGGCGGCTTCGCGCTGGGCGACGCGACCATCCTCTCGGAGGATAATCTCACCAGCATGGCGGTCTTCGCCGTCGAGGTCGGGCTCATCGCCTTCGGCCAGACGCTGGTGATCTGCGGCGGCGATGGCGGTATCGATCTCTCGGTCGGCGCCATCTCCGCCCTCGCCCAGGTGGCGCTCGGCCTGCTCATCCATGCCGGCATCCCCTGGCCGATCGGGGTGGCGGCCGCGCTGCTCGCGGGGCTCGCCGCCGGCCTCGTCAACGGCCTCGCCGTCACGCGCTTGCGCATCCCGCCGATCATCGTGACGCTCGCGACCATGTTCGCCTTCGGCGGCCTTGCCCTCGTCGCGACCCACGGCATCAATATCGACCTGACCGCCGGGCCGCCTGCCTTCCTCGCCATCGGCCAGGGGCTGGTGGCCGGGCTGCCCTTTCAGGTGCTGTTCATCTACCTGCCTATCTTCGCCGTCTTCGCGGTGCTGCAGCACCGCAGCGGCTTCGGCCGGGCGCTCTACCTCACCGGCACCAATGCCCTCGCCGCCCATCTCTCGGGCATTAACGTCAGCCGCGTGCGCGCCACCACCTATGTGCTGGCGGGGCTACTCTCGGCGGCTGCCGGCATCGTCCAGGCGGCACGGCTCGGCACCGCCTCCCCCGATGGCACGGACCAGGCCAATCTCATCAGCATCGCGATCGTCGTGCTCGGGGGGGCCAGCATCTTCGGCGGCGATGGCTCGGTGATCGGCACGCTGGTTGCCACCATCGTCATCGCCATCGCCGACTACGGGCTGAGCTACAACAACTTCAACCCGATCTACCAGGCCGGGGTGATGGGCATCATCCTCGTCGTCGTCGTGCTGCTGGAAAACCTGCTGCGGCGGCACTGGGCCGGGCGGCGGCGCGCTTGACCCGAGCGGGCTATAGCGGGAAGGCGCGGCCATCCGGAAAGACGACGAAGTTGCCGCGCGTGCTATGGCCGAACCAGTCCCCGTAATCATCCTGGTGCAGGCCACGCACCGCCTCGAAGCCCTGGCTGCGCGCATCCGCCCTTGCCTCCGCCGCGCTGATGCTGCCGGTAAAGCACCAGCCGCCCAGCTGTTCCGGCGTCATCGGCGTGCCGACGGGGCCGGAGCTCATCGGGCTTGGCTGGGCGTGGGCGGTGCTGCCGAAGCCGGGCAGGCCACAGCCGCCGGCCGCGGCGCCCCCGAGAAGAATGGCGATCGCGATCATTCTGCGCATGTCGGCCGCTCCCTCCCTTGCGGGCCGGCCGGCCGCCGAGGGCCCCCGGCCCATTCTCAGTGTCTGGATTCTACACCCGGAGACTTGCTGGCGCGATCACTTATCTGCTCATCCCCCGAGGCCTCCGCCTCACCCCGCCCAGGCGAGATAGGCGGTGACGGTGAAGAGCGCGCCGATGGTCGAGAACAGGATGCTGTTCGCCGTCACCCGTGCCTCGCGGCGATAGAATTCCGCCAGCATGAAGGGCCCGGTGCCGGTCGGCAGGGCTGCCAGCACCACGGTCAGATGCGTGACCGACGGGCTCAGGTGAAAGACGAAACGGGCGAGCCCCCAGGCGAGCGCGGGCTGGGCGAAAAGCTTGAGCGCCACGAGCAGCAGGCTGCCCGAGAGTTCGCCCGGCCGTACTGCCTCCACCGTCTCGGTCTGCCGCCGCTCTCCGAGGAAGAGGCCGAGGGCGACGAGCGCGCAGGGTGAGGCCGCACCGCCGAGCAGCTTGAGAAACACCTCCGCGCTGCCCGGCAGGTGCCATCCCGTCGCTGCCCAGACGGCGCCGAGCGCGGGCGAGACCAGGAGCGGGTTGCGGGCGAGCGAGGTGCCGACCTTCCGCGCCAGATGGGCGGGATGCGTCTCCGTCTGCAGGCCGATTTCGATGAGGATGATGGCGGCGGCGAAGAGGATGCAAACCGTGATGATGGCGGCGATCGTCGTCAGGGTCAGGCTGCCGCGCCCGAAGATGACGAGGCTGAGCGGAAAGCCTATGAAGCCGGTATTGCCGTAGGCGGCGTTCAACCCGTCGATGCTGAGATCGGCGAGAGGCCGGCCGCGGCGCCCGCGCAGCGCGAGCGTGAGGCCGAAGATGCTGAAGCTGATGATGAGAAAGAGGGCGATGAAGCCCGGCTGGTCCACCGCGCGCCAGGTGGTATGCGCCATGATGTCGAAGAGCAGCGCCGGCAGCGCGAGGTAGACGACGAAACGGTTGAGTTCGCGCGTCGCATTCGGGCCGAGCACCTCGCGCCGCCGGCAGAGGAAGCCCGCCGCGATCAGGGCGAAGATCGGCAGGACGATGAAGAAGGTGGTGAGCATGGGCGCCTCGGCAGGTGATGCCTGCATAGCGGGCGCCGCGCGTGCCACCAAGCGGGGCGCGCGGGAAGCAGATAGCCCCCGGCACTCCAGCGCCGGGCGGGCCGCGCGGGGCTGACCCCGGCCGCGGCCCGCCCGAAAGCCGCTATCGTTCGATCACCAGATCGCTGAGCGGCTTGGAACAGCAGATCAGTACCATCCCCTGGTCGATCTCGCGCTGGCGAATGCCGCCCTGGTGCTGCATGGCAACCTCACCCGAGATGAGGCGGCTCTTGCAGGTGCCGCAAAGCCCGCGCGTGCAGGAGGAGGGCAGGCGCATGCCGGCCGCCCGCGCGGCCGCCAGCACATGCGTGTCGGCCGGCACCTCGATCACCCGGCGGCTCTTGGTGAATTCGACCCGGAAGGTGGGTACCGCGGCGGCAGCCCCTTCGGCCTGCCCCTCGGCCGCAAGCACCTCGGCGCCGACCGCCGGCTGCTCGGCCGCCAGCGTCTCGAAGTTGAAGCTCTCTTCGTGGTAGCGCGCCATGTCGAACCCGGCCTGCTCCAGCATCCGCTTGACCGCCGCCATATAGGGCGCGGGGCCGCAGGTGAAGATCTCGCGCTCGCGGAAATCGGGCGCCGTCAGCTCCAGGATCGGCAAGGAGAGGCGGCCGCGGAAGCCTCCCCAAGGCTCGTGCGGGCTATCCTGCTCGCAGATCGCATGGGCCCGGAAATTCCCGCTCCGCGCCATATGGGCAAGCTCGTCGCGGAAGATGATATCGGCGGGGCTGCGTGCGCTGTGCAGGAAAACGGTATCCGTCTCCAGCGCGAGATCGTGGAAGCTCCGCGCCATCGACATCAGAGGCGTGATGCCGCTGCCCGCCGAAAGCAGCAGGTATTTGCCGTTCGGCGATGCGTGGTCCACGCAGTTGAACTCGCCCATCGGGCCGAGGGCGCGGATCTCCGTGCCCGGCTGCACATGATCATGCATCCAGCGCGTCACGATGCCGGCCGGCATGCGCTTCGTGGTGATCGAGATGAGATGCGGCCGTGTCGGCGTCGAGGAGAGAGTGTAGCAACGGTTGATCGGCGCGCCGTCGATCACGAGGTCAAGGGTGATGAACTGCCCGGGCTTGTAGCGGAAGAGGCGCGGGCTCCGGCCGGAAAAGACGAAGGTCTTCACATCATGCGTTTCCTGCCGCACCGCGCGGCAGACGAGCACGTCATCCGCCTCGGCGTCCCAGGCGACATCCGCCGCCTGTTCGGGCCCGACCGCGATGCGCTTGGCCGGCCCCTCCATCAGGAAAGCCCGTCGCGCAACCGGTCGAGATACCATTTGCAGAATTTCTCGACGAGCATTTCAGTATAGGGCGAATAGGGCCCGGGCTCGTAGCCCGCGGTGCGCGCGCCTGCCTGGCCGAATTCGACGAGCGCCGCATCCTGTTGATTGGTCGCGTTCCACACCGTGGTGAGGTTAGCGACATCGTAATCGATCCCCTCGCGCGCATCCTTGTGCACCAGCCACTTGGTGCGAACCAGCGTCGTCTCGGCATCGATCGGGATGGCCGAGAAGGTCACGATATGATCGCTCATGAAGTGATGCCAGGAATTCGGCTGCGTCCAGAAGGAGAGGCCGCCGAGGGCGCTATCGGTCAGCGAACCGAGCAGCCGGCGGCAGGCGACGCGGGTATCGAGCGTCTGGCTCTCGCCTGATTGGTCGATCGGCAGGCGCTGGGTGCGGAAGCCGGCGATACGGTCGTCGAGATGGTCGATCTCGGCGGAGGCGATGCCGCAGCTTTCCCAGCGGGCATGGCTCTCGGTCACCAACTGGTCATACCGCGCGGCCTGGGCCAGTTCCTGCTCGTCCATGCTGCCCGGGGCGAAGCCGAAGCCATAGGCGAAAAGCGGGATGGTCAGCTCCGGATGGTTGCCCGCGCAATGGTAGCATTCGCGGTTGTTCTCCATCGTGAGCTTCCAATTGCCCTTCTCGATGAGATCGACGGTCGCCGCGACCTTGGTGTTGCGCACGTCATGCGGCGCGATATAGGGCGCCATGGCGGCGGCGAGATCCTCGATATCTGACGGCGCTTCCTTGGCCAGGCAGATGAAGATGAGACCTTCGACAGAGCGGACGTGGACCTTCTTGAGGCCGAAGCAGGATTTGTCGAAATCGGCCCCCATATGCTCGGCATAGATGAGGCTGCCTTCGAGATCGTAGGTCCATTGATGGTAGGGGCATACGATATTGCCGACCGCGCCGCTCTCCCCCTGCACCAGCTTCGCGCCGCGATGGCGGCAGACGTTGTGGAAGGCGCGCAGGCCCATATCATCGTCCCGCAGGATGACGATCGAGTTCCGGCCGAGATTCACCGTCACGTAATCGCCAGGCTCGGGGAGCTCCGGCTCCACCGCGACATAGATCCAGGTGCGGCCGAAGATCAGATCCATATCCGCCTGGAAGATCTCCGGGCTGGTATAGAAGGGCTGCTCCAGGCTGTAGCCCGGCTGGCGCCGCGCGATCAAAGAGCGCAGAGCGGCAACGGTCTCGCCGCTCAAGCCTGACTGTCCCAGGGCCATGACCCCGATCCTCCGATTAAGAATAGAGCCTCATCCTGTCCACCTCGCGCGGCGGCTGGTTGCGCCGATGCGACAGGCGATTTGCCCAAATCCGCGCGGGTCGTAATGCTACTCGAAAATGCGCAGGCCCGCGAGTTGCGCGGCGCGGGCGGCAGGCGGCGGGGCCGCCGGCCCGGGCGGCGCCTCGGCCTCGGGCAGAGGCGGGGCTTTCTCGCGGTTGCGCGCATCGGTCGGCGTGAAGCCGTGCAGCGCCTTGAACTTACGGGAGAAATGGGCGCAGTCGGCAAAGCCCGAATCGAGCGCGATCTCGGTGATCGACAGGTCGGTATGGTCGAGCAGCCAGCGCGCGTAGCGCAGGCGCAAGAGGCGGTAATGCGTCGCCGGGCGCACACCCATGACGCTTTGGAAGAGGCGTTCGAGCTGCCGCGGCGAGATTGAGAGGCGGGAGGCGAGTTCCGCGATCGGCAGCGGATCCGCGACATGCTGCTCCATCAGCAACAGCGCGCGGCGGACGCGCTCGTCCCCGATCACCTCATCGGCGGCCGGCGGATGCGGCTGCGCCTCGCTGCCCGATCGCACACGGTCGAGCAACAGGATGTGCCGGGCCTTCTGGGCGATGGCGCGGCCGAGATGCCGCTCGATCAGATAGCTCGCGAGATCGGCGGTGCCCGCCCCGCCCGAGCAGGTGATGCGGTTGCCGTCAACGAAGAACATGCGATCGGCGATCACCTGATGGTCGGGAAATTCGTTGAGGAAATCCTGGTAGGAATACCAGCTCACGCAGACGCGCCGGCCCTTCATCAGCCCGGCGCGGCAGAGGATGAAGCCGCCGGTGCAAAGGCCGATCAGCGTCACGCCTTCCTTGGCCGCGGCCTGGAGATAGGCGTTGGTCTCGGCGTCCATCTGCGGGCCGGCATGCAGCAGGCCGCCCACCACCACGATGTAGTCGAAATTCTTGGGGTCGAGGAAACCGCTATCGCGGGAGACCTGCACCCCGCAACTCGCCCGCACTGGTACGGGCTTGGAGGACATCACGCTCCATCGGCAGAGGATGCGGCGGCTGCGATCCCCCTCATCGGCGGCGAGGCGGAGAAAGTCGATGAAGAGCGAGAAGGCCGAGAGGGTGAAATTCTCCGCCAGAACGAAGCCGATCGAAAGCGGCGGGCGGGCGCGCAGCCCCGCCATCTTGCCGTCCTCGGTCAGCTTGCCCCGGTATAGATCTGCCACCATGGGTCGCAATATTACAACCAAATGGCGGAAACGCGAAGCGACATCTCGCCGGGGCGGCGGGGGCCGCGCGTCAGGCGGCGGCCGCCATCTCCTCCGTCACCACACGAAAGCAGCTCAGCTCATGCGGGCCGAAGATGGTGGAAATCGCGACGTCCGCCGCATCCCGCCCGATTCCGATCAGCACCCGGCCGACCCGCGGCTCGACATGGCGGGCGTCGAAGGTGAGCCAGCGCCCGCCGAGATAGGCTTCGAACCAGCCGCTGAAATCCATCGGTGCCGGGCTTATCGGCACCCCGATATCGCCGAGATAGCCGGTGCAGTAGCGGGCGGGGATGTTCATGCAGCGGCAGAGGGTGACGGCGAGATGCGCGAAATCGCGGCAGACGCCCACCCCTTCCGCCCAAGTCTCGTAGGCGGTGCGGGTGGCGCGCGCGTTCTCATAGCCGAAGCTGATGCGGTCATGCACATAGCGGATGATCGCCATCACCCGATCCCAACCGTTGGCGATGCCGCCGAACAGCCCCCAGGCGGTCGCCATCAGCCGCTCCGTCTCGCAATAGCGGCTGGCCAGGAGAAAAATCAGCGTCTCCGGCGGCAGACCTTCGAGGGCGATCTGCTCCGCCCCCGGCAAGGCAGGGTCGGGCAAGCCCGGGTCGCGGATGGTGGTTTCGCTGAGGAAGGTCACCCGCCCGGCCGGCGCCAGCACCCGCGCGCAGCGATTGCCGTAGAGGTCGATATAATCGGCGAAACCGAGGGCGGGGCTGGCCTGGATGGTATCGGGCGCCAGCAGATCGGCCATCCGCTCCGGCCGCACGTTCAGCATCAGCACCATAGGCGTCGGCTGCGGCACGGTGAAACCGATCTCGTAGCCGATTTTGATTAACATGCGTCTCTGCTGCTCCATCAGGCAGTCCCGCCAAGGATTGGCGGGGCTGCTCCTATATGGACACGGGAAGCGCCCGTTTCAGCAGCAAAAATGCCGGGCTTGGGCGAAATTTGCCGTGATGGACGGCAAATGGCGCAAAATTCGCCTCAGCCCTGGCGCCGCGGGGCCGCCGCGAAGCGCACCGCCTCCTCCGCCGCGCGGAAGAGGGCGCGGGCCTTATGGCGGCTCTCCTCGAATTCCAGCGCCGGCACGCTATCGGCGACGACGCCGCCGCCTGCCTGCACATGCATCACCCCATCTTTGATGATCGCGGTGCGTAGCCCGATGCAGGTATCCATCGTGCCATCGGGCGCGAAATAGCCGATGCAGCCGCCGTAGAGGCCGCGCCGCACGGGCTCCAGCTCCTCGATGATCTCCATGGCCCGCACCTTGGGCGCGCCCGAGAGTGTCCCGGCCGGGAAGCCCGCCATCAGCGCGTCAATCGCGTCGAGCCCGGGGCGCAGCTTCCCCTGCACGGTGGAGGAGATGTGCATGACATGGCTGAAGCGTTCGATCGCGAAGCTTTCCAGCACCTTCACCGAACCGAGCTCGGCGACGCGCCCGACATCGTTGCGCCCGAGATCGAGCAGCATGAGGTGCTCGGCGCGCTCCTTGGGGTCGGCGAGCAGTTCTTCCTCCAGCCGCTTATCCTCCAGCGGATCGGCGGCGCGCGGGCGGGTGCCGGCGAGCGGGCGGATCGTCACTTTTCCATCCCGCAGCCGCACGAGGATCTCGGGGCTCGATCCGGCGACCGAGAAATCACCAAAATCAAGGAAGAAGAGGAAGGGTGCCGGGTTGATGCGCCTGAGCGCGCGATAGAGGGCGAAGGGCGGCAGCGGGAAATCGAGCGAGAAGCGCTGGCTCGGCACCACCTGGAAGGCATCGCCAGCGGCGATGTACTCCTTCATACGGTCCACCATCTCCTCGAAATAGGCGCGCGTCATGTTGGAGCGCGGCTCACCGAGGGTGATCGCCTCCACGGGGGCTGCCGGCAGCGGAACGGGTTTGGCGAGGCCGGCTTCCGCATCATCGAGCCGGGCTTCCGCCGCGCGGTAGGCGGCTTCGGCGGAGACGCCGGGGCGCGGGAAGGCCGGGGCCGCGAAGGTCATGACATCCCGCACATTGTCGAAGATGACGAAGACCGTGGGCCGCATAAGGATCGCTTCGGGGATGCCGAGCACATCGGCATTCTTCTCGGGCAGCCGCTCCATCAGCCGCACCATATCGTAGCCGAGATAGCCGAAGAGGCCGCCGGCCATCGGCGGCATGCCGGCGGGCAGATCCATCCGCATCTCCGCCAAAAGGGCGCGGAGGCTGGCGAGCGCGCCCTGCTCTTCGGCCACATAGGCGGCGGGCTCGCTCAGCACCTGGCGGTTGAGGCTCGCCCGCCCGGCATCGCAGCGCCAGATGAGATCGGGCCGCATGCCGATCACCGAATAGCGTCCGCGGGAGGCGCCACCCTCGACGCTTTCGAGCAGGAAGGAATGCGGCTCGCCATGGGCGAGCTTGAGGAAGGCCGCCACCGGCGTTTCGAGATCGGCCGGGCTCTCCCGCCAGACCAGCGCGCCCTTCCCTGCCTCGTAGGCGGCGCGGAAGAGATCGAAG
Organism: Acidisoma sp. C75; assembly: GCF_054665095.1. Taxonomy (NCBI): domain Bacteria; kingdom Pseudomonadati; phylum Pseudomonadota; class Alphaproteobacteria; order Acetobacterales; family Acidocellaceae; genus Acidisoma; species Acidisoma sp. C75. Next base: position 18,060 of record NZ_BAAFHD010000006.1, on the reverse strand, counting down.
CTGGATGGGGCGGTCATGGTGGTCGGTCTTTCCTCGTTCTGCTCGGCGGTCAGGGCTGCGCGATCTGCTGGATCACGCTCTGGTTGATGCGCGGATTGGCCGCCGCCGTCACCACGCCGGCGAACACCGCCTGCATGTCGTTGGCAAGCGAGGCCGAGAGTGCCGCCTTCAGCTGGTCGTAGCCCACCGGATCGGCGCTCGGGCTCGGATTGGTGATGGCGCTGAGCTGGGCGACGACGAAGCCGTCCGGCGTCTCCACCATCGTCGCCTCACCCTGGCCGAGCGAGAAGAGCGGCGCGATGAGATTGGGCGGCACGCCATCGGGCGCCTGCCCCTGGCGCGTCAGCGGCGGGGTCGTGCTCACCGCGAGGCCGGCGGCGCCGGCGAGGGCTTGCAGCGTGCGCCCGCCCTTGAGGCCTTGCAGGAGGTGGGTCGCGGCGAGGTTCTGCTCGCGCCGCTGCTCCGCCGCCGTCCAGGAGGCGAGCACCTGATCCTTCACCTGGTCATAGGGCTTGGTGGCGGCAGGGGTGATGCCATCCACTGTCAGCGCGAAATAGCTGTTGTCCGGCCCGTTGATGAGCGCCGCCGGCTGGTGGATCCTCTGCTTGAAAGCCTGATCGACCACTGCCTGGCGAAGCGCCGGCGTGCCCGGAATGGGCGCGGGCGTTCCCTGCTCGGTCATCCCGTTCTGGTCGATCGAGCCTTGCAGCGCGGCGAGGCCGAGATCGGCCGGCAGCTTTTCGAGCGGCGTGCGGCCGGCCAGCGCATCCTGCAACTGGTTCACCCGGCTATCGACGAGGGCGAGGGCGCGCTCACGCGCGATCTGCTGGCGAAGGGCGGGCGCTGCCGCGGCGAAGCTCTGCACGCTGGCGGTCTTATCAATCGCCGTCACCTTGAAAACGGCGAAGCGGCCCGGCCCGGCAGCAACCGGCCCCTGCACGGCATCGGCCGGTGCCTTGAAGGCTGCCGCGCCGAGTGCCGCATTCGGTACCTGATCGGCTGTTACCTTCGGCAGATCGAGCGCGGTCGCCCCGGCAGCGGCCGCGGCCTTCTGCACTGCGGCCCAATCGGCCCCGCCCTGCCAGCTCTTGGCGATCGCGCTCGCGCTCGCGGCGCTGCCGCTCAGCACGACCTCGAGCGACCGGGTCTCGGTCGCGGGCGGCGCTTCGGCGACCATGCGCTGATAGGCGGCCTGCACATCGGCCTGCGGCACCTGCACGTCGCGCGCCAGCACATCCGGGCTGAGGATGACGAGGGTGATGCGGCGATATTCGGGGGAGCTGAACTCCGTCGGGTGGTTCTTGTACCAGCGCTGCAGGGTGGCGGCACTCGGCGGCGGCGGCACGGGCGCTGCGGCGAAGGGCAGCGTCACCAGCGCGGCGATGCGCGTCTGATTCTGGAAGGCGTAGGCGGTCTTGACCATCACCGGCGGCGCCACCACCGCGCCCCGCACCGAATTCAGGAGCTGGTTGCGGATGATCTGCGCCTGCATCAGGTGCAGGAACTCGACCTCGCTCATGCCATTGGCCTGCAGCAGCTGGTCGAAGCGGCTCTTGTCGAAGCCTCCCCCGGCACCTTTGAAGATATCCATGCCGAAGACCTCGTGCTGCACATCCCGGTCGGGCGCGGCGAGGCCCATGCGGCGGGCCATCTGGTCGATCGCCGCCTGGGAGATCAGCGTCGCCGCCGCCTGTTCGGCGATCATCATGCGCATCGGCGCCGTCACCTTGTCAGCCCCGCCGAGCTGTTGGCCGACCGATTGCAGCTGCTGGCGATAGGCGCCGTCCACCTGCTGCGGGCTGATCGCGACGCCGCCGACCTTGGCGGCCGAGCCATCATTGCCGAGCAGGTTGGGCAGAACGTTGCCGATACCCCAGACCCCGAAGGCGCCAACCAGAACGATAAACAGGATGCGGACCGGCCAGGTATTCAGCGAACGTCGGAAAACAGCGAGCATCGGGGCCTTCGGGCGAACGTGGAAGGTGCGCACCATAGGCAGAGCGGGCGGACTTTGCCAGTTCCCTGCCGGGGCTTAAACAGCGTGCCAGCAATACGGTTCCAAGGGAGGGATGACGATGCGGCCATTGATCGCCGGCAACTGGAAGATGAACGGGCTCTCGCAGGAAAGCGCGGCCCTCGCCTGGGCCGTCCGCGAAGGGCTGGGGCAGCAGCCGGGCCGGGCGGAGGTGCTGATCTGCCCGCCGGCGACCCAGCTCGCCCGCATCGCCGAGATCCTGGACGGCTCCGGCATCGCGCTCGGCGGCCAGGATTGCCACGCCCGCCAGTTCGGCGCCCATACCGGCGAAATCTCCGCCGTGATGCTGCGCGATGTCGGCGCGCGCTACGTCATCCTCGGCCATTCCGAACGGCGGGCGGACCAGGGCGAATCGAACCAACTCATCGCCGACAAGACGACGGCCGCGCTCGAAGCGGGCCTGGTGCCGATCGTCTGCGTCGGCGAAACCGCGGCCGAGCGGGAAGCGGGCCGGCAGGAGGAGATTGTCGGCAGCCAGCTCGCGGGCTCGCTACCTCCCGATTTCCGCGGCGTCATCGCCTATGAGCCGGTTTGGGCGATCGGCACCGGGCGTGTCGCCACCGCGCACGATATCGCCGCCATGCACGCCTTCATCCGGGCGGAGCTGATCCGCCTGCAACCGACCGGCACCGGCACCCGCATCCTCTACGGCGGCTCCGTCAAGCCCGGGAATGCGGCGGAAATTCTCGCCGTGCCGGAGGTCGGCGGCGCGCTCGTCGGCGGTGCCAGCCTCGTCGCCGCCGATTTCCTCGCCATCATCGGAGCCGCCTGAAGGCCTCCGGCGGCCGGAGCCCTTCGCCTGGGCGGATGATGCCCCGCACATCCGCCCTACCTTCAGCCCCGGCACACTGCTATAGCGCAGCCACATTTGTGCCCCTGTCCGGCCACGCCGCCTTCGCCCAGTCGGCGCCGACCGGATCAAGCCCCGAGGACGCCGCCATGGCCCGCCGCCGCCAACTCTATGAGGGAAAAGCCAAGATCCTGTTCGAGGGGCCGGAACCCGGCACCCTCGTGCAGTATTTCAAGGACGACGCGACGGCCTTCAACGCCCAGAAGAAGGGCGTGATCACCGGCAAGGGCGTGCTGAACAACCGCATCAGCGAATTCCTCATGCTGCGCCTCGCCGAAATCGGCGTGCCGACGCATTTCATCCGGCGCCTCAACATGCGCGAGCAGCTGGTGCGGGAGGTCGAGATCATCCCGCTCGAGGTCGTCGTCCGCAACGTCGCGGCCGGCAGCCTCTCGACCCGCCTCGGCATCCCCGAAGGCACCCGCCTGCCGCGCTCGATCATCGAGTACTATTATAAGAACGACGGGCTGAACGACCCGATGGTGGCGGAGGAGCACATCACCGCCTTCGGCTGGGCGACGCCCCCGGATATGGACGATATCGTCTCCCTCACCCTGCGGGTGAATGATTTCCTCTCCGGCCTCTTCCTCGGCGTCGGCATCACGCTGGTCGATTTCAAGCTGGAATTCGGCCGGCTGTGGGAAAACGACGAGATGCGTATCGTGCTGGCCGACGAGATCAGCCCGGATAACTGCCGCCTGTGGGACAGCAAGACCAACGAGAAGATGGATAAGGACCGCTTCCGCCGCGATCTCGGCAAGGTGGAAGAAGCCTATCAGGAAGTGGCCAAGCGTCTCGGCATTCTGCCCGAAGCCGGGATGCGCGACATGAAGGGGCCGGAGACCATGCAGTGAAAGCGATCGTCACCGTCATGCTGAAGCCTGGCGTGCTGGACCCGCAGGGCCGCGCCATCGGCCATGCGCTCGAAACCCTCGGCTTCGCGGGGGTGGGCGATGTCCGCGCCGGCAAGATCATCGAACTCGACCTGGCCGAGACCGATGCGGCCAAGGCCCGCGCAAGCGCCGAGGACATGGCGCGCAAGCTGCTCGCCAATAGCGTCATCGAAAGCTATCGGGTCGAGATCGTTTGAGCCCCTGCGCGCCTGGGGCAGGCGCGCTGTCTTTCGTCATTCGCGCGCAAGCTGCGCGGAGCCACCCGCCGAAGGCGCCTGAGCGGGTGGATGCGCGGGCCAAAGCCCGGGCAGGACATCGAGGCGTCTGACCTGTGAGTTTCGTGACATGAGTATGCGGGCCGGCATCATTCTCTTTCCGGGGACCAATCGCGAGCGGGACATGGCGATCGCACTCAGCCGCGCCACCGGCGGGCGGGAGCCGGTGCTGATCTGGCATAAGGAGACGACCCTGCCGCCGCTCGATCTCGTCGTGCTGCCGGGCGGCTTCAGCCATGGCGACTATCTCCGCTGCGGCGCGATGGCCGCACTCTCCCCGGTGATGCGCGCGGTGCGGGATTTCGCAGACCAAGGCGGCCATGTGCTCGGCGTCTGCAACGGCTTTCAGATCCTGACCGAGGCCGGCCTGCTGCCGGGCGCGCTGCTCCGCAATGCGGGCTTGCGCTTCCTCGCCCAGGACCACCACCTCAAGGTCGAGCAGACCGAGAGCCTCTTCACCCATGGCTATACGAAGGAGCAGGTCATTCGCGTGGTACTGGCCCATGGCGACGGCAATTATGCGGCCGAGCCCGCCGAGCTTGACCGGCTGGAGGGCGAAGGCCTCGTCGCCTTCCGCTATTGCGGGCCCGATGGCGCGGTTTCAGATGCCACCAACCCCAATGGCAGCGCGCGCAGCATCGCCGGCATCCTTTCCGAGAACCGCCGTATCCTTGGCCTCATGCCGCACCCGGAGGATTACGTCGATCCGCTGATGGGCGGGGTGGACGGGCTGCCAATGTTCCAGGGCATCGTCGAAAGGCTCGCCGCATGAGCCCGCGCCCGGTTGACGAGAAGCTCGCCCGCGAATTTGGCCTCAACGCCGAGGAATGGGGCCGGGTGCAGACCATCATGGGCCGCACGCCCTCCTTCACCGAGCTTGGCATCTTCTCGGTCATGTGGTCCGAGCACTGCTCCTACAAATCCTCCCGCATCTGGCTCAAGGAACTGCCGACCAAGGCGGAGTGGGTCGTCCATGGTCCGGGGGAGAATGCCGGCGTCGTCGATATCGGCGACAATCTCACCGCCATCTTCAAGATGGAAAGCCATAACCACCCGAGCTTCATCGAGCCCTATCAGGGGGCGGCGACGGGCGTCGGCGGTATTCTGCGCGATGTCTTCACCATGGGCGCGCGACCGATCGCCAACCTCAACGCGCTGCGCTTCGGCCGGCCCGAGAACCCGCGGACGAAGCGCGTGGTGGATGGCGTGGTGCGCGGCATCGGCGGTTACGGCAATTGCGTCGGCGTGCCGACGGTGGGCGGCGAAGTCAACTTCCACGCGGCCTATGACGGCAACCCGCTCGTCAATGCGATGACGGTCGGCATCGCGCCGCGCGACCGCATCTTCCTCTCGGCGGCCGCCGGTATCGGCAACCAGGTGGTCTATGTCGGCTCCAAGACCGGCCGCGACGGCATCCACGGCGCGACCATGGCTTCCGCCGAGTTCGATGCCGATTCCGAGGAGAAACGGCCGACCGTGCAGGTCGGCGATCCTTTCACCGAGAAGCTGCTCATCGAAGCCTGCCTGGAGCTGATGGGCACGGATGCGATCGTCGCCATCCAGGATATGGGGGCGGCCGGCCTCACCTCCTCCTCTGTCGAGATGGCGGGCAAGGGTGGCGTCGGCATCGAACTCGATCTCGATCAGGTGCCCCAGCGCGAGACGGGCATGACGGCCTACGAGATGATGCTCTCCGAAAGCCAGGAGCGCATGCTCATGGTGCTGCGGCCGGGGGCCGAGGATATCGCGCGGACGATCTTCGAGAAGTGGGATCTGGATTTCGCGGTCATCGGCCGTATCACCGATACCGGCCGCATCGTCGTCCGCCACCGGGGCGTGGTGGAAGCCGATATTCCGCTCGGCCCACTGGCGGACGAGGCGCCACTCTACCGCCGCCCGGTGGAATGGCCGGTGCCGCCCGCCCCGCTCGATCACACGGCGCTGCCCTGCCCGCTGCCGCTCGATCGCGCGCTGCTGCAACTCGTCGCCTGCCCCGATCTCTGCTCCCGCGCCTGGATCGCTCATCAGTATGATGCCGCGGTCGGCGGGCAGACGGTGAAGAAGCCCGGCCAGGCGGATGCCGCGATCGTCAAGATCGAGGGCAGTTCCCGCGCGCTCGCCATGACGACCGATTGCACCCCCCGCTACTGCCAGGCCGATCCGCGCACCGGCGGCGCCCAGGCGGTTGCCGAAGCCTGGCGCAACATCACCGCGACCGGCGCCCGGCCGCTCGCCGTGACGGACAACATGAACTTCGGCAATCCCGAGAAGCCCGAGATCATGGGCCAGTTCGCCGCCAGCATCCAGGGCATGGCGGAGGCCTGCCGCACGCTGGACTTCCCGGTCGTCTCGGGCAATGTCAGCCTCTACAACGAAACCGAGGGGCGGCCGATCCTGCCCACCCCCGCGATCGGCGGCCTCGGCGTGATCGAGGATGCGGCGGCCGCACGCGGCATCGCCCTCGCCACGCATCTCGACCTCGTGCTGATCGGCGAGACCGCCGGCTGGCTCGGCCAATCCCTCTATCTGCGGGAGATTCTCGGCCGGGAAGAGGGCGCGCCGCCGCCGGTCAATCTTGTTGCCGAACGGCGCAATGGCGATTTCGTCCGCCAGCAGATCGCGCGCGGCGGCGTCCATGCCTGCCACGATGTTTCCGATGGCGGCCTGCTCATCGCCCTCGCCGAAATGGCGCTCGCCGGGGATTGCGGCCTGGCGCTGGACGATCTGCCCGAGGGCATCCCCGCCCATGCCTTCCTCTTCGGCGAGGATCAGGCCCGCTACGTCATCGCGAGCGCGGATGCGAGCAGCCTGCTCGAAGCCGCCCGCAGCGCCGGCATCCCTGCCCGCCTCCTCGGCCGCTCGGGCGGGAATGAATTGACATTCCCAGGGGGCAATTCAGTATCCTTGGACGCGCTGCGAGAGGCGCATGAGCGCTTCTTCTCGGCCTGGATGAGCTGACGGCGGGCGCCCCCTGCCGTCTTTCAAGGAGAGCAGGCATGGCTATGTCCGCCACAGCGATCGAAAGCCTCATCCGTGCGGCCATTCCGGACGCGCAGGTGACGGTCGAAGATTTGGCCGGTGACGGAGACCATTACGCTGCTACAGTGGTCAGTGAGCAATTTCGCGGGCTGACCCGCCTGAAGCAGCACCAGATGATCTACGCGGCGCTTCAGGGCCGCATGGGCGGTGAGCTGCACGCCCTCGCCCTGCAAACCTCCGCACCCGAATAAGGAGCTTTCCATGTCTCAGACCGCCGTGGCTGATCGTATCCAGAAGGAGATCAGCGAAAATCCCGTGATGCTCTACATGAAGGGCACCGCGATGTTTCCGCAATGCGGCTTTTCCGCCCGCGTGGTGCAGATCCTCAGCCATATGAACGTGCCCTTCGCCTCCGCCAATGTGCTGGAAGATCCGGCACTGCGCGACGGCATCAAGGCCTTCTCCAACTGGCCGACCATTCCGCAGCTCTACGTGAAGGGTGAGTTCGTGGGCGGCTGCGACATCGTGACCGAGATGTATCAGACCGGCGAACTCGCGAGCCTGCTCGCCGAACAGGGTATTCCCCACTCCATCGCCGCCTGACCGCCGGGCGGCATGCGGGTCGCGGTCATTGTCGCGGCCCGTGATGTCGCCCCTTTCATCGGCGATGCCCTCGGCTCCGTCCTCGGCCAGAGCCACGCGGCGCTGAAGCTTATCCTCGTCGATGACGGCTCGACCGACGGCACCGCCGCTGTCGCGGCCCGTTTTGCCGATCCGCGGCTTTCGATCCTCTCCCAGGCGAATGCCGGCGTCTCGGCCGCCCGCACTCGCGGGGCGGTGATCGCCGCGGCCGATGCGCCCGATGCGCTGCTGGTCCTCGATGGCGACGATTGGCTGGCGCCCGATGCGCTCGCCCGCCTCATCGCTGGCCTTGTCGCGGCGCCGCGGGCGGTCGCGGCGCATGCGCCCTTCGCCTTCCTCGCCGAAAGTGCCACACCCGCCGAGCCCGGCCGGGCCGATCGTCGCGCCCTGCCCCGCGCGCCCGATCTGCTGCCCTGCCTCATCGCCGGCAATCTCTTCGCCAATGGCGGCCATCTGCTGATCCGCGCGGATGCCTGGGCGCGAGTTGGCGGCTTTCGGGAGGATCTGCGCTTCGGCGAGGATTGGGAAGCCTGGACGCGCCTTGCCCTTGCCGGGCCCTTCGCCGCGGTGGGCGGCCCTGCGGCCCTCTTCGTGCGCCGCCGGGCCGGCAGCGCCATGGCAACGGGCGCCACCACGGCCGCGGCCTATGGCCCGGCGCTTGCCGCCATCGCCGCCAATGCCGCCATCGCCGACCGCCTGGGCGCCCGGCACTTCGCCCGCCTCATCCGCCGGGCCGAGGCCGAAAGCGCCTGGGCGCAGGGCCGCGCCCTGCTGCGCCAGGGGGCAGCCCGCCCGGCCCTGCCGCTGCTGCTACGCGGCCTTGCCGGCCGGCCGCGACCGCAGCGGGCTGTCATCCTCGCCCAGGCCCTCGGCGGCGCGATCTCAGAGATGGCGTTCCGCCGCGGGCCATGACATGAAGCGCCTCGGACGCGATCTGGGGGGAAGTCATGGGGTTCGAGGTCGTCTCGCTCGGCGAATTGCTGATCGACATGGTGCCGCTGCCGGCGGAGCCCGGTGCGCTCAACTTCGCCGCCAAGCCGGGCGGCGCGCCGGGCAATTCGGCCGTCGGCCTCGCCCGCCTCGGCCGCTCCGTCGCGATGCTGAGCAAGGTCGGCAACGATGCCTTCGGCCGGCTGCTGACTAGCACGATCGCCGCTTCCGGCGCCGCGACCGACCATATCGTCGTCTCGCCGACGCACCTTACCGGCATGGCGGTCGTCACCCTCGACGCGGAGGGCGACCGGGATTTCCTCTTCTACCGGCATGATTGCGCCGATGCGAACTACGCGCCCGAGGATGTGCCGGCCGGGGTGATCGAGGCGGCCTCCATTCTGCACGTCAACAGCCTGGTGCTGGCAAGCCCGGTCTCCGCCGCCGCCCAGCGCCATGCGCTCCGCCTCGCCCGGCAAGCCGGCATCCTGATCTCGGCCGATCCCAATCTCCGCCCGCTGCTCTGGCAGGATCGACAGGAGATGATCGCCGCCGCCCGCGAGGTTATCGCGGCCGCCGATATCCTCAAGATCGGCGAGGACGAACTCGCCATCATCACCGGCATCGCGGAACCCGAAGCCGCCCTCGCCTCGCTCTGGCATCCGAAGCTCAGGGTTGCGGCCGTCACTGCCGGCAGCCGGGGCGGCACGATCGTGACGGCCGAACACCGCGTGCCCTTCGCCGGCATCGCGGTGAAAGTCGTCGATACCACCGGCTGCGGTGACAGCTTCATGGCCGCCTTCCTCGCCGGGCTCATCGAATCGGGGATGGACCTTGCGGCCCCGAGCCTTGCGCGACTCGGCCGCTTCGCTTCCGCCGCCGGCGCGATGACAGCAACCGCGCCAGGCGGAATGGACGCTATGCCGAGCCGCGCGGCGCTGGAAGCCTTCCTCGCCGCGCATGGCAGTTAGCCGGCGTGTGAAGGAAGCCCTAGAATGTCAATCGGCAGAAGCGTTGCAGGTTGCTGAATTCCGGGCAATCTGCTTGGCGTCCGCCAGACAGCCCGCTATAAGCCGCGCCACTAGCCCAAATCTTGCTCCGATGCGGGTTTCGATGAGCGCCAGCGGAGACTTCGCCGCATGATGATTACGCTACCGGCTGACTATCGTCCTTCCGAGGACGAAGACTTCATGAACCCTATGCAAGTCGAGTATTTCAGGAGAAAATTGCTCCGCTGGCGCGAGGATCTGCTGAAAGAGGCGAATGGGACGCTCGCCAGCCTCTCCGAAGGAGGCATCATGGAAGCGGACATTACTGACCGCGCCAGTGTCGAGACCGATCGTGCCCTCGAACTCCGCACCCGGGATCGGGCGCGCAAGCTCATCTCTAAAATCGAGCAAGCGCTCCAGCGGGTCGAAAACGGTACTTACGGCTTCTGCGAGGAGACCGGCGAGCCGATCGGCCTCAAGCGCCTTGAAGCCCGGCCGATCGCGACCCTGTCGATCGAGGCGCAAGAACGCCATGAGCGGATGGAGCGCGTCCACCGCGACGATTGAGCGACGGCGGGGCCACCGCACGAAGCCTCTCAGGCGTCGGGAGGAGGCGGGATCTTCGCCCCTCGGGGCGCCTCTATCCTTGTCCACCGCGCGCCGATCCGTGTCGTCTGGCGGATACCCGCCGGGCCGCGCCTGCCTTGCCCGGCAGCCAGGCTCCGCCAGCGCAGACCTGCCGCGCTTTGCAACCGGGCGAAGCTTCGGTAGAAGGCGCGCGGGCCATCCCCCGAAAGGCTGCATATGTTTACCGTCCTGCTCGTCATCCATGTTTTCGTGACCCTGGCGCTGATCGGCGTGGTGCTGATCCAGCGCAGCGAAGGCGGTGGCCTCGGCATCGGCGGCGGCCAGGGCATGGGCAGCTTCATGACCGGGCGCGGCACCGCCAATCTGCTGACGCGGACGACGGCGATTCTGGCCACCGCTTTTCTGGCGCTCTCCCTGATCCTGGCGTTGATGACGCGGAGCAGCAGCAACGGCGCGAGCGCGCTCTTCAATGCCCCGGCAGCAAGCACGGCGCCCAAAGCGGCCGGCTTGCCTTCCCCCTCCGTGCCCGCAAGCGCCGCACCTGGAACGCCTGCACCCGGGGCGGCGGCAGCCCCTGGGGCAGTAGCACCTGGGGCGGCAGCACCGGCGGCCCCTGCCAAGCCTTCGGCGCCTGCCACGCCCTGAGCCGGATGAATTGAGCGCGGCGCATTGAGCCCCTGCCCGCAGCCGGGGTTCCCCAAGCCGCGTCTCCCTTGCTAAGAGGAAAGCCCATGACGCGATTCATATTCGTGACAGGCGGTGTCGTGTCCTCCTTGGGCAAAGGCATCGCCGCCGCCGCCTTGGGTGCGCTCCTACAGGCGAGGGGGTACGCGGTCCGCCTCCGCAAGCTCGATCCCTATCTCAATGTCGATCCCGGCACGATGAGCCCTTATCAGCACGGGGAAGTCTTCGTGACCGATGACGGCGCCGAAACCGATCTCGATCTCGGGCATTACGAGCGCTTCACAGGCGTTCACGCCACCAAGCTCGACAATGCGACCACGGGGCGGATCTATTCCGAGGTCATCGCGCGGGAGCGACGGGGTGATTACCTGGGCGGAACCGTGCAGGTCATTCCCCATATCACCGACGCGATCAAGGAAACCGTCCTCAACAAGACGGACGGGCTCGATTTCGTCATCATCGAAATCGGCGGCACCGTCGGCGATATCGAGAGCTTGCCCTTCCTGGAAGCGATCCGCCAGCTGGGCAACGAACTCGGGCCCGAACGCTCGATGTTCGTCCACCTCACCCTCGTGCCCTATATCCCCTCTGCCGGGGAGCTGAAGACCAAGCCGACGCAGCATTCGGTAAAGGAACTGCTCAATGTCGGCATCCAGCCGCAGATGCTGCTCTGCCGCTGCGACCGGCCGATCCCGGAGAATGAGCGGCGCAAGATCGCGCTCTTCTGCAACGTCCGCCCCGAGGCGGTCATTCCGGCGCTCGATGTCGATAGCATCTATGCGGTACCTGCCCGCTATCATGCCGAGGGGATGGACCGCGAGGTGCTGCGCCATTTCGGCCTGCCGCGCAACGTCGAGCCTGACATGGCGCGCTGGGATGCGATCACCGAGGCGATCCGCTCGCCCGAGGGAGAGGTTCGGATTGCCGTCGTCGGCAAATATACCAGCCTGCTCGACAGCTATAAGTCCCTCTCGGAGGCGCTGTTTCACGGCGGCATCGCGCATCGGGTGCGCGTCAAGCTCGATTGGGTCGATAGCCAGATCTTCGAGGAACCCGATTCGGTGGCGCGGCTCGAAGGCGTTCACGGCATTCTCGTCCCTGGCGGCTTCGGGGAGCGCGGGACGGAAGGCAAGATCGAAGCGGTGCGCTTCGCGCGCGAACACAAGGTGCCCTTCCTCGGCATCTGCTTCGGCATGCAGATGGCGGTGATCGAGGCGGCGCGCAACCTCGCCGGCATGAAGGATGCCTCCTCCACCGAATTCGGCCCCTGCGAGACGCCGATCGTCGGCCTGCTCACCGAATGGGCGCAGGGCAACGAGAGGGTGCGCCGGGAAGCCGGCGGCGATCTCGGCGGCACCATGCGGCTCGGCGCCTATCCCGCCGCCCTCGCCGCCGGCTCGCTGGTGCGCGCGGTCTATGGCGGGGCGGCCGCGATCGAGGAGCGGCACCGCCACCGCTACGAGGTCAATATCCATTACCGCGAGCAGTTGGAGGCGACCGGCCTGCGCTTCTCCGGCCTGTCGCCCGACGGTGTGCTGCCCGAGATCATCGAATATCCGGATCACCCCTGGTTCATCGGCGTGCAGTATCACCCCGAGCTCAAATCCAAGCCCTTCGATCCGCATCCGCTATTCCGCGGCTTCATCGGCGCCTGCATCGCCCAGGCGAGGCTCGTCTGATGGCCGCCGCTTCGGCCAAGGATGTCACCATCGGCCCCGTCACGGTCGGCAACGCCCTGCCTTTCGTGCTCATCGGCGGGCCGTGCCAGATCGAAAGCCGGGATCATGCGATGGAGGTAGCGGCGGAACTCGTCGCCATCTGCCAGGGGCTCGGCATTCCGCTCATCTACAAGTCAAGCTTCGACAAGGCGAACCGCACCTCGGGCGCGGCCGCGCGCGGCATCGGCCTTGAAGCCGGCCTCGGCATCCTGGCCGAGATCCGCGCCCGCTTCGGCGTGCCGGTGCTCACGGATGTGCATGAGGCGGCGCAATGCGCCCCCGCCGCCGAAGCGGTGGATGTGCTGCAGATCCCTGCCTTCCTCTGCCGGCAGACCGATCTGCTGATCGCGGCGGGCGAAACGGGGGCGGCCGTTAACGTCAAGAAGGGCCAGTTCCTCGCCCCCTGGGACATGAAGAACGTCGCCGCCAAGATCGCGAGCACGGGCAATGAGCGCATCCTGCTGACCGAGCGCGGCGCGTCCTTCGGCTACAATACCCTGGTGAGCGATTTCCGCGCGCTGCCCGAAATGGCGCGCACCGGCTATCCGGTGGTGTTCGACGCGACGCATTCCGTGCAGCAGCCGGGCGGCCAGGGCACGGCCTCGGGCGGGCAACGCGAATTCGCTCCAATCCTCGCCCGCGCGGCACTGGCCGTGGGCTGTGCCGCGATCTTCATGGAAACCCATCCCGATCCGGACCATGCGCCCTCGGACGGGCCCAACATGATCCCGCTGCGCGATATGCCCGCCGTGCTGGCGCGGCTGCAGGCCTATGACAGGGTGACGAAGAACGCCTGAGGCGCGCCCGCGCCGAATACCCAATCAGGAAGGCCCCGCGCCATGACCGACCCCACCGCCCTGTCCGCAACCGCCCTTGTCGAGGCGATCGCGACAAGGCGGCTCTCCGCGGCCGAGACCATGGCGGCCTTCCTCGACCGGATCGAGCGGATCAACCCGGGCGTCAACGCCCTCGTCTCCCTCCGCCCGCGCGCGGCGCTGATGGCGGAAGCCGAAGCGGCGGACAGGCAGGCCGGCCATGGCCCGCTGCACGGCCTGCCGATCGCCATCAAGGATCTGGAAAACGCCGCCGGCCTTCCCACCACCCAAGGGTCCCCGCTATTCCGCGATGCCCTCGCCGAGGCCGATTCGCCCATGGTCGCCCGGTTGCGCGCCGCCGGCGCCATCATCATCGGCAAGACCAACGTGCCGGAATTCGGCTTCGGCTCCCATACCTACAACCCGATCTTCGGCACGACGCGGAACGCGTACGACCAGAGCCGCAGCGCGGGCGGCAGTTCCGGCGGCGCGGCGGTCGCGCTCGCGACACGGATGCTGCCGCTCGCCGATGGCTCGGATCATGGCGGATCGCTCCGCAACCCCGCCGCCTTCAACAATATCTACGGCATGCGGCCGAGCTTCGGCCGAATCCCCGCCGAGGCCATGGATGCCTTCGCCGCCTCCCCCGGCGTGCTCGGCCCGATGGCACGGAGTGTCGAGGATCTCGCGCTGCTGCTCGCTGTGCAGGCTGGCCCCGATCCCGCGATGCCGCTCTCGATCCGTCAGACCGGCGCCGCGATCACCGCCCCACTCGATACCTCGATCGCCGGGCGGCGCATCGGCTGGCTCGGCGATCTCGGCGGATATCTGGCGATGGAGCCCGGCATTCTGGCCCTCTGCGAAGAGGGTCTGCGCGTGCTGGAAGACCTCGGCTGCATCGTCGAGCCGCTGAGCCTCGGCTTCTCCATGGCCGAGCTGTGGGAGGCCTGGACCACGATCCGCAGCTGGGGCATCGCCGCCGCCCTTGGCGAGGCCTATGCGGACCCTGCCAAGCGCCCCCTGCTCAAGCCGGAGGCGCAGTGGGAAGTAGCGCGCGGGCTCGCCCTTTCGGGCCAGGCGGTATCCGCGGCACTCGCTGCCCGCACACGCTTCTTCCACCACCTCCGCGGGCTTTTCGCGCGCTTCGATCATCTCGCCCTGCCCTCCGCCCAGGTTTTCCCCTTCCCCGCAGAATGGCGCTGGCCGCAGGAAATTGCCGGGCGGGCGATGGACAGCTACCATCGCTGGATGGAGGTGGTGGTGCCGGCCACCGCCGCGCAAAGCCCCGCCATCAGCCTGCCGCTGGGCTTCGACGGCCGCGGCCTGCCGATGGGCATGCAGATCCTCGGCCCCTATGCGCAGGAACTGTCCTGCCTACAACTGGCCGCCGCCTATGACCGCGCCACCCGCTGGCCGGAGCGGCGGAAGCCCCCGCTCGCCGCCTGAGGCGGAAAACTTCAAGACCAGCGGCGAGAAACTTCTGTAGGCGCGCCCGCTGCCGTTCCATGCTCGCTCGGTCCATCCACACTCTTTGCATAGGTTGCCCGTATGAAGACCCAAGCGCGCGTAGTCGTCATCGGCGGAGGCGCGGTCGGCGTCAGCACGCTCTATCACCTGGCCAAGAAGGGCTGGAGCGATGTGGTGCTGATCGAGCGGCGGGAGCTGACCTCGGGCTCCACCTGGCATGCGGCGGGACTCTTGCCGCTCTTCAACCTCAGCTACTCGGTCGGCCAGTTGCACAAATACTCGGTCAACCTCTACCGCTCGCTCGGCGAGGAGACCGGCCTCAATGTCGGCCTCTCCACCGTCTCCAACATCCGCCTCGCCAAAACGCAGGACCGGATGGACGAATACCGCTATTACGCCGGCATCGCGCGCACCATCGGCGTCAATGTCGATTTCCTGACGGCCGAGCAGGTGAAGGAAATCTGGCCGCTGATGGAAACCCACGGCATCCTTGGCGCCATCCAGCACAAGGATGACGGCTACGTGCAGCCGGCGGACCTCACCCAGGCGCTGGCGCGCGGCGCGCGCAACCTCGGCGCCGAGATCTACCGCTACACCACGGTGACCGCCATCACCCAGAAGCCAAACGGCGAATGGCTGGTCTCCACCGACAAGGGGGACATCACCTGCGAGCATGTCGTCTCCGCCACCGGCAATTTCGCCCGCAAAACGGGCGAGATGGTCGGGCTCGACATCCCCGTCATCCCCGTCGAACACCAGTATATCGTGACGGAACAGCACCCGCTGATCATGGAGCGCCGCGCGAAGGGCCTGCCCGAGATGGGCGTGCTGCGCGAAAGCGACAGCTCCTGGTACATGCGCGAGGAAGCGGGCGGGTTGCTGCTCGGGCCTTATGAGATCGGCGCCCCCTGCTGCTACGTGGACGGGCCTTCCGAGCAGTCGGAATACGAGCTTTTTCAGGAGGATCTCGACCGCCTCGCGCCCTATATCGAAACCGCGATCGAGCGGGTGCCAGCCTTCGGCGAAGTCGGCGTCAAGAAGGTCTATAACGGCGCCATCGCCTATACGCCGGATGGCAGCCCGATCGTCGGGCCCGCCTGGCACCTCAAGAATTTCTGGCTCAACGAAGGCCATAGCTTTGGCATCACCGCCTGCGGCGGCGCCGGCTGGCAGTTGGCGGAATGGATCGTCGAGGGGGAACCCTCGGTCGATATGATGGGTGTCGATCCGCGCCGCTTCGGCCCCTATGCGGGGCGCGGCTATCTGCGGGAGAAGACGGAAGAGGCTTACGCCAAGGTCTTCACCGTGCATTACCCGGAAGAGGAGCGCGGCGCGGCGCGTGGGCTGAAACGCTCGCCGTGCTATGATCGCATGGCCGCGAAGGGTGCGGTCTTCGGCACTGTCTATGGCTGGGAGCGTCCGGGTTGGTTCGCGCCGGAAGGCTATGCCCTGAGCGAGACCGATCTCGCCAAGGCGGATGTGCTGCTCAACGAAAACCATGCCGAGCCTGGGCCGGATGGGCGCATCCGCGAGAAGTGGAGCTTCCGCCGCTCGAACGCCTTCGAGTTCGTGGGCCAGGAAGCGCGGCATGTGCATGAGAAAGTCGGCCTGCTCGACATGTCCGCCTTCGCCAAGATGGAGGTGACGGGGCCCGGGGCCGCGCAATGGCTGGAAAGCATCCTCACCACCAAGGTGCCGAAACCGGGCCGCGTGCAGCTTTCCTATCTTCTCACCAAGCGCGGCGGCGTGCGTTCCGAATTCACCATCTTCTCGATGGGCCCGTCCGCCTTCTACCTTGTCTCGGCCGGTGCGCTCGAACGGCACGATCATGACTATCTGGAAAAGCTCGCGCCGACCGACGGCAGCGTGAAGCTCTCGCGGGTGACGACGCAATATGGCGTGCTGGTGCTCGCCGGCCCCCGCTCCCGCGCGCTGCTTGCCAAGCTGACCGATACCGATCTCGGCAACAACGCCTTCCCCTGGCTCACCGGCAAGATGATTTCGGTGGGTGCGGCCTCGGCGCTTGCCATCCGCGTCAACTATGTCGGCGAACTGGGCTGGGAGCTGCATCACCCGATCGAGATGCAGAACTATATCTTCGACAAGCTCTTCGAAGCCGGCGCGGAATTCGACCTCAAGCCCTTCGGCATCAAGGCGATGGACAGCCTCCGCCTCGAGAAAGGCTACAAGCTCATCCCGCGCGAAATGTCGATCGAGTATTCGGCCTATGAATCCGGGCTCGATCGCTTCATCTCGCTCAAGAAGGGTGATTTCCACGGCCGGGATGCGCTGCTCGCCTGGAAGGAAAAGGGCCTCGCCAATGCCTTCGTGACGCTGGAAGTGCATGGCGTGACGGATGCCGATGCCCGTGGCTCGGAGCCGATCTATCTCGGCGAAGAGCTTGTCGGCCGCACCACCTCGGGCGGCTATGGCTGGCGCGTCGGCAAGTCCCTCGCGCTTGGCATGCTGCGGCCTGATCTCGCGGCGCAGGGCCAGGAGGTGGAGATTTCCATCCTCGGCAAGCGCCACCGCGCGACCGTCATCCCCGACAGCCCCTTCGATCCGGCGAACGAGGTTCTGCGCGGCTGATCCGAGCCCGCCCGGCCCGAGCCTGCCAAAACCCGCGCGCGCCCCAGGCCGCGCGGGTTTTTTGTGGGCCGTTAGAGTCTGTCAGGTTTTAATTAGATCATAGCCTGCGTGACGGAGGTATGCGGAGCACTTCTGAGGAGAAAGCGTCGAGGAGTGAGCCGACCCTTCGCCATGTTGCCTTCGACGGATCGCTCGTCGGCCTTTCGCAGAAGCGTCTTGAGTTTGGCGAACATCATCTCGATCGGATTAAGGTCGGGGCTGTAGGGTGGCAGGAAGAAGAGCCTGGCGCCGGCCGACCGGATAAGCTGTCGTGCAGGCTGGCCCTTAGTATCCGTCCGGCGAGAGCCGCTGCCGAAGATCAGGCGGCGGCGATTGCCTGAGTTTCGGGCCGCCAATTCCAGGGCAGTAGGTCCTGTAACCTGGAGGCGGGATGGTCACCGATGCGGCGGAGGACGTCGGCGAGCCAGACGCGTGGATCGACATCATTCAGGCGGGCGGTGATGATCAGCGAATACATCGCCACCGCGCGCTCCCCACCGCGATCAGATCCGGCGAACAGCCAGGCCTTTCGTCCGATGGCAATGCCCCGAAGTGCGCGTTCCGCTG